>NZ_NEVB01000052.1:0-10644 GCF_002259925.1 Aeromonas sp. A35_P
AATCATGGGTAATCAGGAATTCATATTTCGCCATCAAATTCCAATTCAGGGCGACAGATATATTAATTATTGCGCGAAAACGGATTCATCCTCATTTCGCTCGGCAACGCAGGGTTCATTGATCTGGATAGGGTTTTGCCCGAATTTTCCGGCCATCCACCGGCTCCGGGCTGGAATCGGACTCAATGTGAGCATAGGATGCACGGCTTCCATCCATGACGCACAGGAAACAACAGCATGAATCGAAAATGGTCGCTCCCCATCGTGGCAATCGCGGGGGGAGCGTTACTCTGGCTCGGCAACACCTTTGGTATGAAATGGGCGCTGATGGCCCTGATCGGATTCGGCTTCGGCTTCACCCTCTCCTTCAGCCGCTTCGGCATCGTGTTCGGTTGGCGCGAGATGCTGACCAAGCGCAACAGTTACTACGTGCGGGTTCACCTGCTCACCATCGCCATCGAAATTCTGCTGTTCACCTGCTTCCTCTCCTTTAGCCACGCCCTGTTTGGCGATGCCATGGTGGGCAACGTGATGGCCATCGGCATTCCCTTCATCGTCGGCGCCTTCCTATTCGGCATCGGCATGCAGCTGGCAGGCGTCTGCGCCACCGGCACTCTTTATTGCTGCGGCGAGGGGCAACCCCGCTTCTGGCTGGTGCTGCTCTGCTACGGCATCGGCACCCTGATCAGCAACCAGTTCCGCCCCGAGCTGGAGGCCACCTTCTCCAGTCATGTGGTGCTGGCAAAAGACCTGACCGGCAATATCTGGAGCGGCATGCTGCTCAACCTGGCGCTGGTCGCCGCGCTGTTCCTGCTGTTTCGCAAGAGCGAACGGCAGCGCACCGGCGAGCTCAAACCCCTCTTCAGCGGCGGCAACCTGTTCTGGCGCGACGGTCGCTTCACCGTGCTGACCGGCGGCATCATCATCGCCGTGCTCAACTCCAGCGTGGTCGCCCTGCACGGCTCGGCCTGGACCATCACAGGCGCCGTCTATGACATGGCGCTGCGCGGTGCCTCCCTGTTCGGCCTGTTCGAGGGCAATCCCAAGCTGGCCCAGCCACTCTTCATCAACCCCATGGTCGGCATGTTCTGGCTGGGGATCCTGGGGGCCATGCTGGCGCGCTGCATCAGCGGTGGCGGCACCTTCGCCCCGATGCGGCTCGGCAACAGCCTGGCCTCCATCCTCGGCGGCCTGCTGATGGGGATGGGCGCCATGTACAGCGCCTGCAACCTCGGCGGCTTCTTCGACGGCACGGCATCGGGCAGCCTGCACGGCTGGGTCTGGATGCTGATGGCCCTTGCCGGCAGCCTGATCGGTATTCGCCTGCGCCCGCTGTTCAGGCTCTGAACCGCATATCATCGATAACAACAACGGGGGCCAGGCCCCCGTTGTTGTGTCGGCAAACACCCCATCCCGGCAATCGATAGCCTCTTTATTCTGCTTCGCAGAGCGCACACTGCGGCTACTCATCGACTCCCTGATCGAGCAGCGCTACCAGCTGTAGGGGGCAAGCCTATTCGCCGCGCTGCTTCACCCGGCGCAGATAGACATAGCCCTCCCCCGGGCTGCCCCAGCGCTGATGGGCATCGGTGTCATAGGCCCGATCCAGCAGTCGCACGCTGTGGGGGCCGATCCAGAGGTACTGCACCAGGGTGCTGGCACCGCCGAAATTGGTGGAGCAGCTGCCCACCTTGCTGTGACCGGCGTACTCCCCCGACGGCTGGCGAGTCAGCCAGATCTCGCAGCCCTGGCGCAGGGAGAGCTGTTGCGGGGTGAGGGAGTCGAGCAGTTCGGGCCGGCGCCAGGCACCGGCGAAGTCGATGGCTCGCGGCATGGTCAGCTCGGCCATCAGGATGCGGCCATCGGGCACCAGCGAGAAACGATAGATACGCTGGCGAAACGGGCGCACCGCCCGCTCGGTCAGGAACTGCTCGGCATAGACCCAGCGAAAACCCTTGTAGCCGGGCCAGATCTCCACCAACCGCAGTTCGGCGCTGGTAAAGCGGCTGTCGTAGCTGGCCTGCTCGCGGCTGGAGAACTCACCGGTAAACCAGGAGAGCAGCGGCTCCATGCTGGCAGGCTGCGTCGTGGTGGTGCCGTCAGGGGGCGTGGTGACGAAGGGGCTGGGTGCCGCCCAGGCCAGGCAGGAGAAGAGCAGCCCCCACAGGGCCGCCATCAGGCTGGTCATCGAATCCTTCCGAATCAGTGTCATGGCGGCGATTATATGAGCGAACGGCGTCAATATCCGCAACCTTGATCAAATGATTGCCGATCCGAAACAAAATCATCGTATTAGCGTCATGTCCCGGCCATCGGGTAGCCACCGACGCCAGGCTGGATCCTGCCTGAACACCCCGCATTCTGTCCTTGTGGGCGCTCTTTGAATCGGTTATCTCTCTTGCCATGCCCTGCGCAGCGGATGCCAGGGTCGGACAAGCAGCGCAATCAGGAGCAAGAGATGAAGAGAGCCGTAATCGCGGGCATGGTGGCCATTCTGCTGAGTGGCTGCGCAGTGAAAAAACAGATCTCCCACAGCCTGCAGGCGATCCCGCTGACCGCCTTCCAGCAGAGCGAAAGCAACCCCAACCAGCGCATCTACAAGGAGCCCGGCGTGGATCTGCGCCAGTACCAGTAGGTGCTGCTCGATCCCTTGCAGTTCATCCGCCAGGAGAACGGCCAGTGGTACCTGCTGACCGCCAACGAGCAGAACGAGATCGGTCGCTATTACCACGCCACCTTCCAGCGCGAGCTGATAAACCACGGCGTCAAGATTGCCACCGCCCCCGGCCCCGGCGTGCTGCGGGTGCAGGCGGCCATCACCAACTTCGACCTGACCCGGCCCGACCCCAAGCTGCGGGATCTGCTGCCCGCCAAGATCGCCATCAACGTCACCCGCGAGGTGATCGGCAAGGAGCCCTATCTGCTCAGGGTGGGCAGCATGGCCCAGCTGCTCGACTCCCAAAGCGGCAAGCTGCTGGTGCGGGTGATGGATGCGCGCGAGAGCCCGGACACCACCCACAAGGAGAGCCCCATCACCGCCGGCGAGATGGCGAAGATGATCGACCAGTGGGCCGCCGCCCGCGCCAAACAACTGGCTGACAACCTGGGTCGCGGAACAGGCCGGCCGCCCCCCAAAAGGGGGGCTTTTGGAGCCATGACAGCTGCGTTATTGCCCGAATGTTGATAAGGTCATTACTTTATTGGCTGGAGGAAAAGATATGAAAAAAGCGCTGTTTCCCATTCTGGTTGCCGGCCTGCTGAGCGCCTGCAGCATGGCTCCGCAGCAGGAGTGCACCCCCATGGCTGGCGGATGGCAGAGTCAGCCGTTGCCGAACGCAGAGGCCGAAGCGGCGCTGGCCAGCGTGCTGGCGCGCATGAACACCTCCGCCAGGCTGGAGCGCATTCTCGAGGTGCGCAGCCAGGTGGTCTCCGGGATCAACTACGACATCGCCTTCCAGCTCGACAACGGCGAGGTGTGGAATACCCGCGTCTATCGGGATCTCGCCGGCCACTACCAGATGACCCGGCCGGCCGCCCAGGGGGAACTGCCCGCCATGCCTTGCGTCAAGGCCAAATAGCCCCGACCATCGGGCCCCTCGCCAGAGGGGCTCATCTGACCAGCAAATCTCTGCTGTTCTCCCCGCACTCCGGCAGTCAGGATGACCCTTCCCGTGACCATATCTTCATAGAAAAGGAACCACTATGACCCGTCACCCCAGCATCAAACACTGGCGCGAGCTGCAGGAGCCCGAACCCGGCCGCTACTCCGGCAGCCAGGAGCCGCTCTCCCTGGGCAGCGCCCTCGGCAGGCACTACGGCTTTGCCCGCCTCGGCATTCACCACGAACTGCTGCCACCGGGCCGGCGCACCAGCTGGCCCCACGCCGAGGAGACCGAGGACGAGTTCGTCCACGTGCTGGAAGGCACCCCGGATGTCTGGCTCGACGGCGTGCTCCATCGGCTGCAACCCGGCGACTCGGTCGGCTTCAAGGCGGGTGACGGGCTGGCCCACACCTTCATCAACAATACCGATCAGCCGGTGCGGCTGCTCTGCGTGGGCGACACCGATCGGGCGGACAACCACATCCACTACGCCCTGCACCCCGAGCGCAACCGCTTCATCGGTGAGCGGCACTGGGATGCGGTGCCCGAGCGCGAGCTGGGGGACCACGACGGCCTGCCCGACCAGCTGCGCGAGCGCAACGGCCCCTTCTAGGGCGCCGCGATCTGCCTCTGGGCGGCAAGCGGACGCAACCGACTATCCTTGATGGACTCAAGGCAACGAGGAAGAGAGATGAAGACAGGAACAGTGCGGCTGCATCGGGTGCTCAAGGCGCCGCCGATGCGGATCTACCGGGCCTTTATCGAGGCCGATGCGCTGGCCAAATGGCTGCCACCCCATGGCTTCACCTGCCAGGTGGAACAGCTGGAGGCCAGGGTCGGCGGCCACTTCCGGATGGCGTTCACCCAGTTCGGCAACGGCCACAGCCACGCCTTTGGCGGCGAATACCTGGAGCTCGAACCGGGCAAGCGCATTCGCTACACCGACCGCTTTGACGACCCCAACCTGCCGGGGGTGATGCACGTGACCGTGATCCTGACCGGGGTGGTGTGTGGCACCGAGCTCGTCATCGTGCAGGAGGGGATCCCCGCAGCCATCCCGGTGGAGATGTGCTATCTCGGCTGGCAGGAGTCCCTGGCCCAGCTGGCGGCCCTGGTGGAGCCGGAGATCCCGCCGGGCTGAATCATGCCCACGAAAAAGCCTGCCAACTGGCAGGCTTTTTTATTGCTGGCGGCCTGTGCGCGCCAAACCACCATCCGGGCTCAGCGGCCGGGGGCCTTGTCCAGCGGGAAGGCGAAGAGATCGCGGCGATAGGTCTCGACCACCAGGCTGAACGGCACGCCATCCCCCCGTGAGAGGATGGCCCTATGCTGCAGCACCCGCTCGGGGATCGCCAGCGGCTGGTCACTGCTGGTGAAGGTGGGCATCTGCATCTCCCAACCGGCTGGCAGGGGTGCCCACAGCAGGGTGGAAGAGAGGGTCCGGCGGCTGAAGTTCAGCGCCTTGACGGCCAGGCCAAACGGAGTATCGCTGGTGTCGAGGAGCCGGTTCATCTCGGGAGTGAGGCGGCTTGGCACGTACCAGTTGTCCGCTTCGGAGAAGAGATGATCGCCACAGGCGAGCTGCACCCGGCGATAGCCTACGGGCTCGTCGGCCGCGATCTTGAGCTGCTCGCGGACGGCGGCGTCGGCCGGTTTGCGGGTATCCTGATCACGCAGGGCGCGGATGCGCGGCTCCCCGGCCATCCGGTGGTCGGCGCACCAGTTCTGCAGGGTGACGGTGGCGCTCGGGTTGCTGAGCAGGGTGGCGTTGAGGGTCTGCAGCAGCGCCTGCGCCTTGAGACGGGTGACCGGGGTGTCGGGCCAGCTTGCGGCGACGCTTTCCTGCGCCTGCACGGCGCCGTGGCACAGCAAGGCCGCCAGCATCATTACTCGGATCTTCATGTTTCTCTTACCCTTTCTAGCTTGAAGCCGGATTGTAACCGCGCGAGGGCCGAAGACCACGCCTTTATGCCCAGAGCCGTCGCCAGCGCTCATTCCGCTAGATCCGGCTCGTCCCCCGTTCGCGGATAAAAAAAGCCTGCCAGCGGGCAGGCTTTTTCGCACCTGAATACAGCTTATTGCAGCTTGATGGCGCCCAGGTAATCCCCCTTGCCGAGCTCGACCCCGGCCTGTCGCAACAGGGCATAGGTCATGGTGAGGTGGAAGTAGAAGTTGGGGATGCCGTACTCGTGCACGCAGGTGTGGCCGTCCATTCCCTTGCCACCGGCCCAGTAGGGGGTGTAGTGGCCGCTCGCATACTGGCTGAAGTCGGCATCCAGCTTGCTCTGCAGATAGGTGAGGGTCTTGGCCACATGGGCGCGCAGATCCGCCATGGTCTTGGGGTCATCCCCCAGCACCGGCGGCTCGCTCAGGCTGGCAGTGGCCACCACGGCACGGGCGCTGTCGCAGCAGATCAGCACCTGCTTGGCCAGCGGCAGCATGTCGACGATGAGCCGCTCATTGAAGAAGTTCTCCACGTTGAACTTCTTGGCGGCGGCATGGGCCTCGGCCTTGGCCAGGCAGTGGTCGAGGTTGGTCAGCATCTTGATAAACTGGGCAGCGATCTCACGATTCATAATGCGCTCTCGGTTGGTTGAAGGCGGTTGCACGAGCGGCATCCACTATAGCGTATCCCCCCGTTTGTTCGAGCCCGTCCCCGCAAAATGCCGGCCCCGGCCAGTTGCCCAGCGACAGGATTGGACGACGCCGCGCGGCAGGCCCGCTCGCCCCTGCCGCAGTACCGAGTCCCTCTTTGGCTCTTTTTTGATCTGTGACATGCATCACTCTTTGGCGGGGGCGTAGGCTGATTCGCGCAGCCCGGGCATGTCGCCGGGCACCATCAAAGGAGAGTGCCATGAAAATCTATGACCGAAACCGCAATGCGCTGACACCGGGTCAGCGGGTGATGATCGCCGCCACCGGCGCCGTCGACGTTCTGAAAGAGGCCCACACCGACAACCTGACCCCCTATCAGGCCGAGCACCAGCAGTGTGTGCTGCTGACCAACGCTCAAGAGCGTTATGCGCCCATCGAGTTGATTAGACTAGGCTGATACCCGGCGTTACCTGTCACCCTACTCTTTACAATTCACCCGGCCACCGCGCCCCGTCAGTGGCCGGGTTTCTGGTTCCCCGCTTTATCCCCCCTCCTTGATTGCCCGACGTGAACCGGTTCACGCCCGCCTAGCATCCCGGCGCCTCAGGATTTGTGCGCGACTATCTGGGCGAGGGCTATGCGCCCCTCCTGCAGGTTTCGTCCCTGATTTTGCGCCATCTCCTTGAAGTCGCTCCCGAGCAGCAGATGAAATCCCAGGGGCGGCAGCCCGTCGCGGCGGATCTTCTCCGCCAGCGCGACAAACCAGGTGCGCGCCACCTCGGTCGTGTCTCGCCACTCGGTCACTGCGAAGCCCGCCTCCCCGAGCAGGGTACGCAGCGCATCCGGGGTGACGAGGAAGCTGGTCTGTGGCGTGCGTGCCCAGGGCACCGGGAAGAGAACGGGACCTGACGGGCCGGCCAGCACGTCGTAGATGGCCAGGGTGCCGCCAGGTTTCAGCACCCGGTGCATCTCGCCATAGAGACGGGCCTTGTCCGGTATGTTCATCGCTACGTGCTCGGTCCAGACCACGTCGAAGCTCTGATCCTCGAAGGGCAGCCGGGTGGCGTCCCCCTGCCGGTAATCCACCAGATGGGTGAGACCCGTCTTCGCGCTGAGCAGGGTCGCCGCCCGGCAATACTCCTCCGTCAGATCGATGCCGGTGACGCGGCAGCCAAACTCGGCCGCCAGACAGCGCGAGGCACCGCCGACTCCGCTGCCCACGTCGAGCACCCGTTTCGCCGCATCGAGACCGGCCGCGTTGGCCAGTTCGAGGGTCGCCGTGCGCCCGCGAATATGAAACTGATCGACCGGGGCGAGATCCTCTGGGGTGAGCCGCTCCACCGGCTTGCCCAGGCTCGCCAGTGCCGCCACTATCAGCTCCCCCAGATCCGCCCGGGTGTAGTGGGCCTCGATGGCCTCGTTGACTTCCTGTTCCCTGGACATGGCTTTCTCCTTGTACTCCTGCGACACCCGGCATCGGCCGCCCGTCGATGCCCCGTTAAGGCAACTCTAGGGCGCGCCTTGCGAGGTATCAATTTCGGATCATGCCAACAGCATCTGGTTGCCGTGTATTGCGCTCCCGGGCGCCGCCAACCTGCCGGCGGCTTGCTCAGCGAAGTGGGAGGCCAGCATTTGCTCCGCCAGCGCAGGGGCCGAGACGTGGCGCTGGCACAGGAGCCAGCAGCCGCCTGCCAAGATGGCGGATCAGCAGCAGCGGCGACAACAGGGTGAGCAGCAGCCAGTGGGTGTGGGGCAGGATAAAGCTCCAGATGATCTCGTGAGGTAGCCAGGTCGACGCGGTTGCCGTCATAAAGGCGATGTCATAGGTCTCCCACAACCAGAGCCCGGCAAAGAGCGGCAACAACAGCGGGCGGGGTGTCAGCAAAAACAGCGGCAAGTAAACACAGGCGAGTACGACGCTGAACTCCAGCATGGCCGGGGTCAGCTCAGCCAAGGTATGACTGGGGGAGAGACCGCTCCATTGGACAGGCGTCCCCTCGGCCAATGCAGGCCACCAGGATGCGTATTGAAACAGGGTAAACGAAATCAGAAACAGCAGGCAGGTCAGCAGCGCCAGCGCCGTTTTTCGCAACAGCCAGCGCCCCATCCGGCGCAGTGTCGGCATCCACTTAGACATCAATGGCTCCCATCTGGTGACGAAGCAGTATGCCTTGGCTGGCGGCGTGGTCAAAACCGCTCTGCAGACTCTCTTGCCTACACCCACACGCTTTTCTGCCTCCGAGTTACAGCCAAGAGCGACATGTTGGTTCCATTGACCAAGCGTCATCGGGCATATGGGAAGCTAGACGGGTACCCGCATCTGAAGATGTGTCATTCGTTGACACCCTGCCTGGGTGATTGTTGACAAGCCGGCTTCGTGCGAGACTCTCCATCGCGTTATCCAGGGACAATTGAGACCAGTATGGACAACGTCGCCTTGACGCCCCCTCTGTCCTGACAAGCCGAGAGGCCAGGGCCAAAAACAGGCCCATCCCATGATGGGGCAGCAAAACAGTCATCAGGACATGACGAGGGTACAGGGCTCAATGACATGACGCAGGAGCCTGCAAGATCGTCCCCTCGCCATGACCAGACACAGGGGAGAAAACATGAAGGATCAGGCTGCAACCGTACTCTGCTTTGAGCATGTCACCATCGCGAGAGACTGCATGGACACGCTCCAGGCGTTGGGGTTTAACGTGATTCGCATCGCCTATTCTGCCGAGGTGTTTACCAGGCTGCCATTTCTCAATTTTGATTACCTCTTCAGCATCAACTTCAACCCCCTCCTCTCTCAAGCGGCCGAAGCGCTGCGCAAGCCCTACATTGCCTGGGTTGTCGATACGCCTTGCTATGGCATGCATCATGACGCCATCTCCAACCCCCTCTCCTTCACGTTTGTCTACGACCTTGCCGTAGCAAGCAGGCTCAAGGAGCGGAGCAATGGCAACGTCTACTACCTGCCGGTCGCCGTCAACGAGCAGCGCCAACTGCCAGCCGAGCCGGGTTATGATCACGATATCTCCTTCATCGCCAACCTGACCCCGCCGGAATACCAGACCCACATCAAGCCACGGCTGGCCCCCGGACCGCTGCAAACGCTGGAAGAGCTGATTGGGCACATCGATGCGCACCTGGAGGGGCGGCCCCTGACTGCACAACTCACGGAATCTCATATACGGCTTGTGAAAGAGGTGTATCCGCTGAGCGGGCTACCCTACCTGAGCGAATATGAAAAACTGGCCTATCTGCTGGGCCGCGAACACTCCTATCGGGAAAGGGTGTCCTGTATCCAGGCTCTGGCGGCCCGGTTTGAACGGGTCGCCGTGTATGGAAACCCGGAGTGGGCGACACACACGCAGAGCTATTGCGGATACGCAGAACATTACCAAGCGATGCCACGCCTGTTTCAACGCAGCAGGATCAACCTGAATCTGGTGCGCAGTTTCGTCGAGTCGGGGCTCCCCATGCGGGTGTTTGATATTCTTGACGCCGGTGGATTCATGGTGACCAACGACAAGGAGGATCTGCATCATCTCTTCACCCCGGGCAAGGATCTGGTGATCTTCCGCGATACACAGGATCTGCTGGAGATCTGTCGCTATTACCTGAACCACGAGGAAGAGCGCGCCGCCATCGCCGCCCATGGGCAACAGACGGTGCTGACCCACCACACCTATCGAGCGCGCCTGATCAGCTTGTTCCAGACCGTCCAGAGTGAGCTGGCAAGCATGCAACCCTCTGGTGTACAAGCGCATTCAAATAACTGACGGCCATGTCTGATATCAGACGGTGAGTGACCATTCTCCCTGTCAGCCCGTGCAGGTTCGATCGGCGAGGTGTAATCGAACCTAAGTCCCTGCCCTGCGTAGCGTCAGCATCCATTTAGGCATCAATGACAAGCGGCATGCCGCAGTTCGCTGCATCGTCAAAGTGCCGCACCATGCCGGTTAATTGTCGGAATATTGAATCCCGTCACATCTGGGGTGACCTGAATAGTTGCTCGACGATGCAGCCCCATGCGAACCTTTCTCTCTCGTTAAAAACTAAAAACAAGCACTATGTTCAGGCAAAAAATGATTAGGGAAGGTGCGAACAAGTGGATCGCACCTTCATCATGAGTAATATGCCCACATTTTAAAATTTCATTACTTCAAAATTCGGACGTATTTACTCCCAAATCTGACTTTTTGTTCCATTACCCCCCCCTTTTCGGGGCTTACCTCGCATTTTGGACGCAGCTACCCCATCCCCGTATCATCTGCTCCACTCGAAACAGATTCGCCAGCGTAAACAACATCGCCAGTTGGTTGTCGTTCTTCCGCAGCCCCTTGTACCGTGCTTTCACAAAGCCAAACTGACGTTTGATGAGCCGGAACGGATGTTCCACTTTGGCGCGGACGCTGGACTTGAGCCTCTCAAAAGCAATTACTGTCTTGTTTTTACG
>NZ_NEVB01000053.1:0-3202 GCF_002259925.1 Aeromonas sp. A35_P
CAAAAAAGGAGGCCTAGGCCTCCTTTTAGCATTTATAACAGAACCAGATTAAACCAGAGCTGCTTTGGCCTTTTCAACCAGGGCGGTGAAAGCCAGCTTGTCGTGAACGGCGATATCGGACAGGATCTTGCGATCGATCTCGATGGAAGCCTTCTTCAGACCGTTGATCAGACGGCTGTAGGACAGACCGTTCTGACGGGCTGCTGCGTTGATACGAGCAATCCACAGTTGACGGAACTGACGCTTTTTCTGGCGACGGTCACGGTAGGCATACTGACCAGCTTTGGTTACCGCTTGTACCGCTACGCGGTAGACACGGGAACGGGCGCCGTAGTAACCCTTGGCGGCTTTCATTACTTTCTTGTGACGAGCGCGAGCGGTCACACCACGTTTAACTCTCGGCATTTTTCACATCCCCCCTTATGCGTACGGCAGACAAGCGACAACACGTTTGTGGTCGGCAGCGGAAACAAAGAACTTCGGTCCCAGCTGACGCTTACGCTTACTGCTCTTCTTGGTCAGGATGTGACGCAGGTGGTTGTGCTTGCACTTGAAGCGACCTGAGCCAGTCTTCTTGAAGCGCTTTGCGGCGCCCCGGTTGGTTTTCATCTTCGGCATTTCATACTCCGCATTGTGAGTGACAACAAAATCGCAAGGCGAACCGACTCATGGGGCTGGCCCCATGAGTCAATTTCTTGTGGGCCTTAAGATTTTTTCTTGGGTGCGAGGACCATCACAGCTTGACGGCCTTCGACTTTCGGGAACGATTCGACTACGGCCAGCTCTTCCAGATCGTTCTTGACGCGCTCCAGAACCTTGATACCAAGATCCTGGTGGGCCATTTCACGACCACGGAAGCGCAGGGTGACCTTTGCCTTGTCCCCGTCTTCCAGAAAGCGAACCAGGTTGCGTAGTTTTACCTGATAGTCGCCTTCGTCGGTGCCAGGACGGAATTTGATTTCCTTGACCTGGACGACTTTCTGCTTTTTCTTCTGTTCTTTGGTGGTTTTGCTCTTTTCGTAGAGGAATTTGCCGTAATCCATGATCCGGCAAACGGGCGGCTCAGCGTTCGGACTGATCTCGACCAGATCCACTCCGGCCTCAAGGGCCAAGTTCAGAGCATCCTGGATGGAGGTGATGCCAATGGCTTCACCATCCAGGCCAGTCAGACGAACTTCTTTCAGACGGATCTCTTCGTTGATCCGGTGAGCGCGGGCTTGCGGTTGCTTGCCCAGTTTTTTTCCGCCTTTTATAGCTTATTCCTCCACTTTCTTTTGTCCGCGGGTCTGAACTTCCTGGGTCAACAGAGCAATCAGCTCTTCAACAGGATAAGAGCCCAGGTCAGCCCCTTTACGGGTACGTACTGCAATCTTGCCGGCTTCTACTTCTTTGTCGCCGCAGACCAGCATAAAAGGTACCCGCTTCAAAGTATGCTCGCGGATTTTAAAGCCAATCTTCTCATTTCTCAAGTCCGCTTTTGCGCGAAGGCCCGCATCATTCAATGCTTTGGCTACTTTCACCGCATAATCGGCCTGATTGTCGGTAATATTCATGACCACGGCCTGGGTAGGTGCCAACCAGGTCGGGAACAGTCCGGCGTACTCTTCGGTCAGGATCCCGATGAAACGCTCCAGCGAGCCCAGAATGGCGCGGTGGATCATCACGGGGACGTGACGTTCGTTGTCTTCGCCCACATAAGTGGCACCCAGACGGCCCGGCAGGGCAAAATCGAGCTGCACGGTACCACATTGCCAAGCACGGTCAAGGCAGTCATGCAGGGTGAATTCGATCTTGGGACCGTAGAAGGCCCCCTCGCCCGGCTGCAGGTCGTACTTCAGACCGTTCAGCACCAGCGCTTCGGCAAGCGCGGCCTCGGCGCGATCCCAGGCTTCATCGGAGCCGATACGCTGTTCCGGACGAGTGGAGAGTTTGACCACGATGTTCTCGAAACCGAAGGTGCCGTAGACATCGTAGACCATGCGGATGCACGCAGACACCTCTTCCATGATCTGCTCTTCGGTACAGAAGATGTGGGCATCATCCTGAGTGAAACCCCGTACCCGCATCAGGCCGTGCAGGGAGCCTGACGGCTCGTTGCGGTGGCAGGAGCCGAACTCGGCCATGCGCAGCGGCAGGTCGCGGTAGGATTTCAGACCCTGGTTGAAGATCTGCACGTGACCCGGGCAGTTCATCGGTTTGATGGCGTACTCACGGTTCTCGGACTGGGTGGTGAACATGGCCTGGGCGTACTTCTCCCAGTGACCTGAACGCTCCCACAGCACGCGATCCATCATGAAGGGACCCTTCACTTCCTGATAGTCGTACTCTTTGAGCTTGCCGCGGATGAAGGTTTCCAGCTCGCGGAAGATGGTCCAGCCGTCGTTGTGCCAGAACACCATGCCAGGCGCTTCTTCCTGCATGTGGTACAGGTCGAGCTGCTTGCCGATCTTGCGGTGGTCGCGCTTGGCGGCCTCTTCCAGACGCTGCAGATAGGCCTTGAGCTGCTTCTTGTCGGCCCAGGCGGTACCGTAGATGCGCTGCAGCATCTTGTTGTTGGAGTCCCCGCGCCAGTAGGCGCCGGACATCTTCTGCAACTTGAAGTGGTGGCAGTGACGCATGTTGGGCACGTGCGGGCCGCGACACATGTCGATGTACTCTTCGTGATGATAAAGACCTGGCTGGTCATCACGGGCAATGTTCTGATCCAGGATCTCGACCTTGTAGGTCTCGCCACGGGCTTCGAACACATCGCGTGCTTCCTGCCAGGAGACCTTCTTCTTGACGACGTCGTAATCCTTGGCGGCCAGCGCCAGCATGCGCTCTTCCAGGGCAGCCAGATCTTCATCGGTCAGGGTGCGGTCGAGATCGATGTCGTAGTAGAAACCGTTGTCGATGACGGGACCGATGGCCATCTTGGTCTGGGGCCAGAGTTGCTTGATGGCATGACCCAGCAGGTGAGCACAGGAGTGGCGCAGAATGTCCAGACCTTCTTCGTCTTTGGCGGTGATGATGGCCAGGGAGGCATCGGCTTCGATCAGCTCGCAGGCATCCACCAGTTCACCGTTTACCCGACCGGCAATGCACGCCTTGGCGAGACCAGGACCGATGTCCGCGGCCACATCCATGACGGAAACGGCGTGGGCAAATTGACGTTGGCTGCCATCAGGCAGAGTAATGATTGGCATTGTGTGTTTCCTTATAC
>NZ_NEVB01000053.1:3247-10426 GCF_002259925.1 Aeromonas sp. A35_P
GTGGTGCCCCCTACCAAAGGGCACATGCGGGATGGAAAGATTCATTCAAAAATGGGTGATGTTCTGGCTCTCCACAGCACTTTGCGAAGGCGCCCCGTGACGCAAACAACCCGTTCCACGTCGCAAGACAAACCAAAAACCGAACCATGCTACCAGAAGTAGGCGGGGCTGTATCGGGTTTGCTGAGATTTTCTACAACCAGATGAACCGCTTGCCGTTTATTCCCCCAACAAGGGTTGCCAGTTGAAATCGAACGTAGAGCTCCCCTCCTGGGCCAGTTCCAGCTCCTGCAGCACCTTGAGCGCCAGCTGGTTGCCCTGTTTGGCGGCCTGATAGAGCCACTCCTTGGCACGGGGCAGATCGACCCGCCCGCTGACCCCCATCAGATGCAGCACCCCCACCTTCAGCATGGCGGGCACATCACCGTTTCTGGCCGCCAGCTCCATCCAGTGAAACGCCTCGCGCAGATCCCGCTTCACCCCGGCGCCCCGCAAATAGAGCTCCCCCAGCCGGTACTGGCCGAAGGCGTCCCCCGCCTGCGCCGCCTGACGATAGAGGCTGATGGCGCGATCCATATCCTGCTCGCTGCCCTGCCCCACTTCATGGCTCCAGCCCATCAGCGCCTGTGCCCGTGGCTGGCCCTGATCCGCCAGCGGCGACCAGATCCGGGTTGCCTCATCGAAGTGGCCGGTGCGCCAGGCGCGGTTGGCCGAGGCCAGCTCCTGCTCGGTGGAGAGCGGGATCAGGCGCCAGATAACCAGCGCAATGACGGCGATGAAGAGCCAGCGGGAGGTGATGGGTGCCATGGTGATTTCCGTGATCCAGTTCGCATTCTGTCTATGTAAACGAAATGTAGCGCTGCAATCAAGCAAGAGATCCCTTAGACACGCTTTTTATGGCTGGCGGGTCGGCAGGGCTTGCATTCGGCAATGAGGGTCAGCATGATAACTGTATATATAAACAGTATTGGTGCGGCACCATGGCAGGACGAGACAGTTCCCACAACGTTGATCACCGTTTCAGCGGCCAGCGGGTCGATGCGGTCGACGACGGCTGGGCCCAACCCGAGTGGGAAGCGGCATTTGCCGCCAGCGATCCCCGCACCGAGGTGACGGAGATCAGCGCCCGCAGCATCATCAGTTACAACAGCTCCCCCGATGTTCCCTTCGGCCGCTCCATCAATCCCTATCAGGGGTGCGAACATGGTTGCATTTACTGTTATGCCAGACCGAGCCACGCCTATCTCGAGCTCTCCCCCGGCCTCGACTTCGAAACCCGGCTGTTTGCCAAACTCAACGCCGCCGAGCTGCTGCGCCGGGAGTTTGCCAGACCCGCCTATCAGCCGCAGACCATAGTGCTGGGGGCCAATACCGACCCTTATCAGCCCATCGAGCACCACTATCGCCTCACCCGCCAATTGCTGGAAGTGATGCTGGCCCATCGCCATCCGGTGGGGATCATCACCAAGAGCGCCATGATATTGCGCGACCTCGATCTGCTGACCGAGCTGGCCCAAGAGGGGCTCTGCCAGGTGATGGTGTCGATCACTACATTGAATGAAACCCTGCGGCGACAGCTGGAGCCAAGAGCCAGCACGGGGACCGGCCGGCTCAAGGTGGTGGAGAAACTGGCCCGCGCCGGCGTGCCGGTCGGCGTGCTGGCGGCCCCCATGATCCCGCGGCTCAACGAGCCCGAGCTCGAGCAGATCATCAAAAGCGCTGCCGAGGCCGGTGCCCATTGCGCCGACTATATCCTGCTGCGACTGCCCCACGAGCTGGCACCGCTGTTCAGTGACTGGCTGGAGCAATACTACCCAGGCCAGAAGGAGGCGATCCTCAACCAGCTGCGAACCAGCCGGGACGGCGCTCTTAACAGTCCTGCCTTCGGGACCCGGATGCGGGGAGAAGGCCAGTTTGCCGATCTGCTGGCCCAGCGCTTTCGCTTGATCGCCAAGCGGCTCGGGCTCGGCAAGCGCCACTTTCAACTGCGCCAGGATGCCTTCATCCGCCCGGGCGAGCAGCTGCGGCTATTTTAATTCCCGTCATGACGCCAGCCAGTGGGCATGACCAAGTCAGCCTCGGGGGCGCACTCCTGCAGCGCGCTCGCGGGCAATCAGCTCGACCGGCAGCCTCGCCGGTTCATGGGCCACTTCCAGCTCCTGTTCGTGCTGTGCCTCGTCCCTCCCGGCTTCGCCCCATACCCGGCTCCACCAGATTTCCCACATCACCCAGCTGGTCATAAGATGCTCCTGTGCGGCAGAGGCCGCCGTTGTGATCGCCAACGCAGGCAAGATGCCCTGCCCCCATGACAGAGGCATGACGCCCCGATGACATCTCGGTTGCCTCTCTGCCGGCAGCCTGGCTGGGGAGGCCAACGGCGGGCATAAAAAAAGAGCGACCTGAAGGTCGCTCTTTCGTATCGGGCAAAAGGGGGAACGATTACTCGTCGCCCGCCTCCCCTGCATCGACAGCACCGGTGTCTGCGGCGGTATCGGTGCCTTCAGACACCTCACCCTCGACGGCCAGTGCCTCGGTTTCCTCTTCGTCGCTCTCGGCAACGCGCTGCAGACCGACCACGGTCTCGTCTTCACCGGTACGGATCAGACGCACACCGCCGGTGTTGCGGCCGATGACGCTCACCTCGGACACACGGGTACGTACCAGGGTACCGCCGTTGGTGATCAGCATGATCTGGTCGGTATCCTCGACCTGGATCGCATCGATCACCTTGCCGTTGCGCTCGTCCACCTTGATGGAGATGACGCCCTGGGTACCACGGCTCTTGGTCGGGTATTCGTCCAGCGCGGTACGCTTGCCGTAACCATTCTCGGTGGCGGTGAGGATGGCCCCGTCGCCACGGGGCACGATGAGGGAGACCACCTTGTCACCGGCGCCCAGCTTGATGCCGCGCACACCGGCAGCGGTACGACCCATGGGACGCACGCCCTTGAAGGTGCCCTTGCTTTCGGTGCCTTCGCCGTTGTCGCTGCCATCATCGTCGTTGCCGGCGTCGTCGTCGGTTTCAACTTCGTCAGTGGCATCGGCATCAGCGCGACCGCTGCCTTCCGCGAAGCGAACAACCTTGCCCGCATCGGAGAACAGCATGATCTCGTTGCTGCCATCGGTGATGTCCACCCCGATCAGCTCATCACCCTCTTTGAGGTTGATGGCGCGGATACCGGAGGAGAGCGGACGGCTGAAATCGGACAGGCTGGTCTTCTTCACGGTGCCGTTGGCGGTGGCGAAGAAGACATACTTGTCGGCGTCATACTCTTTAACCGGCAGAATGGCGGTGATGCGCTCACCCTCATCCAGCGGCAGCAGGTTGATGATCGGACGACCGCGAGCGCCACGGGACGCCTCCGGCAGTTGATACACCTTGAGCCAGTAGACCTTGCCACGGGTGGAGAAGCACAGAATGGTGTCGTGGGTGTTGGCCACCAGCAGACGCTCCACAAAGTCCTCTTCCTTGATCCGGGTGGCCGACTTGCCACGACCACCGCGGCGCTGGGCCTCGTAGTCAGAGAGCGGCTGATACTTCACGTAACCCTGGTGAGACAGGGTCACCACCACGTCTTCCGGAGTGATCAGATCTTCGATGTTGATCTCAGCACTGGACATGCTGATCTCGGTGCGACGCTCGTCGCCGTACTGCTCGCGCACGGCCAGCAGTTCGTCGCGGATCACTTCCATCAACCGCACCGGGCTTGCCAGGATGAACAGCAGCTCGGCGATGAGATCCAGCAGAGATTGGTACTCTTCCAGGATCTTCTCGTGCTCGAGGCCGGTCAGCTTGTGCAGACGCAGGTCAAGAATGGCCTGGGCCTGCTGCTCGGTCAGGTAGTAGTGACCCTCGCGAATGCCGAACTCGGGCTCCAGCCACTCGGGGCGGGCCGCGTCGTCGCCGGCCTTCTCCAGCATGGCAGCCACGTTGCCGAGCTCCCAGCCTTTGGCAACCAGGCCCGCTTTCGCGTCGGCCGGGGTCGCACTGTGGCGGATCAGCTCGATCACCGGATCGATGTTGGCCAGGGCTACCGCCAGACCTTCCAGGATGTGGGCCCGATCCCGCGCCTTGCGCAGTTCGAACACGGTCCGGCGGGTCACCACTTCGCGGCGGTGCAGCAGGAACGCATCCAGGATCTCTTTGAGGTTCATCACCTTGGGCTGGTTGTTGTCCAGCGCCACCATGTTGATGCCGAAGGTGGTCTGCATCTGGGTGTGCTTGTAGAGATTGTTCAGCACAATCTCGCCGGACTCGCCGCGCTTGATCTCGATGACGATGCGCATGCCGTCCTTGTCGGACTCATCGCGCAGGGCGCTGATGCCCTCGATCTTCTTCTCTTTGACCAGCTCGGCGATCTTCTCGATCAGGCGAGCCTTGTTCACCTGATAGGGGATCTCGTGGACGATGATGGTCTCGCGACTGGTCTTCTCGTCTACTTCCACCTCGGCCTTGGCACGCACGTAGATGGAGCCACGACCGGTACGGTACGCCTGCACGATGCCGGAACGACCGTTGATGATGCCACCGGTGGGGAAATCCGGGCCGGTGATATAGGTCATCAGCTCGTCGATGGTGAGGTCGCCGTTCTCGATCAACGCCAGACAGCCGTTGACTATCTCGGTGAGGTTGTGAGGCGGAATGTTGGTCGCCATGCCCACCGCGATACCGGAGGAGCCGTTGACCAGCAAGTTGGGAACCTTGGTGGGCATGACAGCCGGGATCATCTCGGTGCCGTCATAGTTCGGCACCCAGTCCACGGTCTCTTTGTCCAGATCGGCCAGCAGCTCGTGGGAGATGCGGGCCATCCGCACTTCGGTATAACGCATGGCCGCGGCGCTGTCGCCATCGACCGAACCGAAGTTGCCCTGACCGTCGACCAGCATGTAACGCATGGAGAAATCCTGCGCCATGCGGACGATGGTGTCATACACGGCACTGTCGCCGTGCGGGTGATATTTACCGATTACGTCACCGACCACACGGGCCGATTTTTTATAGGGCTTGTTCCAGTCGTTCCCCAGCTCGTTCATTGCATACAGAACGCGGCGGTGAACCGGTTTCAAGCCATCACGCACATCCGGCAGAGCTCGTCCTACGATCACGCTCATGGCGTAATCAAGATAGGAACTCTTGAGCTCTTCTTCGATGTTGACCGGCGTGATCTCTCTGGCCAGATCGCTCATAGAAAGCCTTAATCCCTAATTAGTTGTTCTTTGGCTTAAACAGCGCGACATGGTAACACACTGAGCCAAATATCTTAAGTCACAAATCCGGTAACAAGTCGGGCTGGTGTGACAAAGTCCGTCCGTTATAATGCCCGCCAGGACAATAGATTGCGCGCGCACTCCCCTGCCTGCGCGCCCTTGCCACAGGATCATCAAAAAATGCACAGTGATGCCAATGTCGATCTGACAGAAATCGCCAAATTCGAAGCCATCGCCTCCCGCTGGTGGGACATGGAGGGAGAGTTCAAGCCGCTGCATCAAATCAACCCGGTGCGCCTTGACTGGATCACCGACAAGAGCGGCGGCCTGTTTGGCAAGCGCATCCTCGACATCGGTTGCGGCGGCGGCATCCTCGCCGAGAGCATGGCCCGTCGGGGTGCCCAGGTCACCGGCATCGACATGGGCAAGGAGCCCCTGGGCGTCGCTCGCCTGCATGCCCTGGAAGCGGGGGTGGAACTCGAGTATCGCCAGATCACCGCCGAGGCCCACGCCGATGAAGCCCCGGGCCAGTATGACGTGGTCACCTGCATGGAGATGCTGGAGCACGTGCCGGATCCTGCCTCCGTGCTGCGCGCCATCGCCACCCTGGTACGCCCGGGCGGCAAGGTGTTCGTCTCCACCATCAACCGCAACCCGAAAGCCTATCTGATGATGATCCTCGGCGCCGAGTACCTGATGAAGATGGTCCCCAAGGGTACCCACGATCACAAGAAATTCATCACCCCGGCCGAACTGTGTCGCATGGGTGAGGCGGCAGGCCTGCTGGTACGGGACATGAGCGGCGTCCACTACGCGCCGCTCTCCAACAGCTTCAAGCTTGGTCGCAACGTCGACGTCAACTACATGGTGGCGTTCGAGCGCCCGGAGCAAGGCTGATGACGACTCACCCTGCTGCGCCCCTTGGCTGCGTGCTGTTCGATCTGGACGGTACCCTGCTCGATACCGCGCCGGATCTCGGCGCTGCCGTCAACCACGTGCTGATAAGCGAAGGCTTTGCGCCGCTTTCTGACGACATCATCCGTCAGACCACCTCCCACGGGGCGCAGGGGCTGCTCAGGGCCGGTCTTGGTGACGAGCTGCTGGAGGAGCTGGGCGCCGCCCGCCTTCGCACCGCCCTGCTCGACTACTACGCGGCCAACCTCTGTGTCGGCACCCGCCCCTATGAAGGCATGGTGGATCTCATCGAGTGGCTCGACGAGAAAAAGCTGCCCTGGGGCATCGTCACCAACAAGCCGGGCTTTCTCACCGAGCCGCTGCTGGCGGCGCTGCCGGCGCTTGCCAGTTGCGGCGTCACCGTCAGCGCCGACACTCTTCCGGTGCGCAAGCCCGACCCCGCCCCCATGTTCTTTGCCTGCGCGCAGCTTGGCGTCGCGGCCAGCCACTGCCTCTATGTGGGGGATCACGTGCGCGACATCGAGGCCAGCCGCAACGCCGGCATGCGTACCGCCGTTGCCGGTTGGGGTTACCTCAATGACGACGAGGATCCCGCCCAGTGGGGCGCAGACCTTCACTTTGATACCGTGCAGGCCCTGCACCACTGGCTACGCTACGAGCTGGATTAAGGGGTCAACCCCCTGCCAGAGCAGTCGGGCAAGGCTGCGGTGGATACATGGTGGATACATATAGAAGTGGACAATCAGGAGGGCTCCCCGTGTGGGCTCTCTTAGGGATAACGCCACAGGTGGATAACACAAGAGATGGATATCAGACGCAGCTTTGCGACCATCCCTTGAGCTGAGCGGTGAAAACGACGCCCATCTGGTCACTCGCGCGGCAAAACCGAGGATCGGCAATTGATCCCCCGTTTTGCCGGTTTGACAAGCAGTGCGGCAGCGGGATCGGACACCTTTTGACCCTTGCTGCACAAGGGATAATCAGGCTGAATTTGCTAGTAAAAACACCCCGTTTTCGCAAGCAAAAAAAGTTACCTGATTACCCATGACCCTCAGCC
>NZ_NEVB01000054.1:0-10373 GCF_002259925.1 Aeromonas sp. A35_P
ATCGTCAGCAAGGTAAAGAGCCGCGCAGGAACCGGAGCGTATAGACATACGTGAGGATTCCGAGCAGCACATGAGCCTTGATCACGGCCCCGCAGCAAGAGTGTGAACATGTTTTGGCCCGCATCCGATCGCCTCTGGTTGATCGCGACACCTATGGGAAGATCATCCTTCTCCTCCTTAATTTCTGTTTCTTAAGGAGGATGCATGTCATCAATTCAATCGGCGCTCGCCGCCATCGATAGCTTTATCTGGGGACCACCCCTGCTGATCCTGCTGGTCGGGACCGGCGTCTATCTCACCCTGCGTCTGGGTCTGCTTCAGGTCGTGCGTTTGCCGCTCGCCCTGCGCCTGGTTTTTGGCCGCGATCAGGGTCAGGGCAAGCAGGGGGATGTCTCCAGCTTCGGCGCCCTCTGTACCGCGCTTTCGGCAACGATCGGTACCGGCAACATCGTCGGGGTTGCCACCGCCATCAAGCTGGGGGGGCCGGGCGCCCTGTTCTGGATGTGGATGGCGGCGCTGTTCGGCATGGCTACCAAGTACGCCGAGTGCCTGTTGGCGGTCAAATATCGCCAGCAGGATGCCAACGGCCAGATGGCAGGCGGCCCCATGTACTACCTGGAGAAGGGGCTCGGCTCCAAGGTGCTGGCCAAGCTGTTCGCCCTGTTTGGCATCGGCGTCGCCTTCTTCGGTATCGGCACCTTCCCCCAGGTCAACGCCATCAGTGATGCCATGAGCCTCTCCTTCTCGGTGCCCCGGGAAGTGACCGCCGTGCTGCTGACCCTGATCGTGGCACTGGTGACCCTGGGGGGGATCAAGTCCATCTCCAGCGTGTCGAGCAAGGTGGTGCCCTTCATGGCCATCTTCTACATCGTCGCCTGCCTCGGCGTGCTTGTGAGCAACGCCGCCGCCCTGCCGGAGGCGATCACCCTGGTGATCGGGAGCGCCTTCACCGGCCATGCGGCCACCGGCGGCTTCGTCGGCGCCGGCATCATGTTGGCGATCCAGTCCGGGGTGGCGCGGGGCGTCTTCTCCAACGAGTCCGGCTTGGGCTCGGCCCCCATCGCGGCGGCGGCGGCCAAGACCGATTCGTGTGTGGAGCAGGGGCTGGTCTCCATGACCGGCACCTTCATCGACACCATCATCATCTGCACCATGACAGGTCTGACCCTGGTGGTGACCGGGGTGTGGAGCGGCGATGCGAGCGGCGCGGCCATGACCAGTCTGGCCTTCGCCCAGGGGCTGGATGCCCATGTCGGCCAGTATCTGGTGAGCATTGGCCTCCTGTTCTTCGCTTTTACCACCATCCTTGGCTGGAACTACTACGGCGAGCGCTGCACCGAGTACCTGTTCGGGGTGAAGGCGATCAAGCCCTACCGCCTGGTCTACCTGGTGCTGGTGGCGTGCGGCGCCTTCCTGCATCTGGACCTTATCTGGCTCTTGGCCGACATCGTCAATGGTCTGATGGCGGTGCCCAACCTTATCGGCCTTATCGGTCTGCGCCACGTGGTGATTGCCGAGACCCGCGCCTACTTCAGCCGGGACAGCGATACGGAGTCCGAGCCCGAGCCGCAGACGGCCTGATGCCACGACACTGCATTCAAACCAAAAGCCACGACCCGGGTCGTGGCTTTTTTTATGGGCGCTTTTATGAGGGGAGCGGGCTGCTGTGCCCGGCAGCAGGGCCTGTGCTCACTCCTGGGTCAGCAGCGCGGTGAGACGGGCTCGCACCCTCTCCACCAGTTCGTCCTCGCTCCCTTGCCAAGCTATGGCTTGCGCGAGGGTGGTGGAGGTGCCCGGGATAAAGCGCAGATCGCCACCCGCCAGCTCGTAGAAGCGGCTCGCCATCCGGGTGCCTTGGTCTACGTCGCCTGCCACCAGCAGCATGGCCTGGGCCAGCACGGCGCCTTGGTGATCCTGGCCCGGCGCCAGCCAGCGCTGGGCGGTGCCGGTTACCTTGCGACCCCCGATCACCAGATTGTACTGGCCATCGCAAAACGAGCCGGGCACGAAGTCATAACTCCCCTCAAGACCATATTCCCCCAGCAGGGCGAGCAGCGGCGCCCCCAGCAGCCGGTAGTAGTGGGCCAGATCCGTGGTGGTGCGAGGCAGCATGAGCGACAGATTGAGGATGCCGGCGCCGTGGGGCACGGCGGTGCCGCCGCTGTCGCGCACATGCACGGGCCAGCCCTCGGCGGCAAGCTGCTCGCAGGCGGCCTGGTAGCGGGGCAAGCGGGTGTCCTTGCGGGTGACGATAAGGCATTGGGAAGCCTGCCAGAGGTGGGCGCGGGGCTGGCGGTCATGGGCGCACTCCCGCAGCCAGAGTTGCTCCTGGGCCAGGATCTGATCCGGGGTGTGGCTGCTGGGCAGGGGGGAGAGCAGGGTATAGGGCATGGCAGGCATCCTGAGCAGAGGCTGCCCTGCACACTAACCGCGATGGCGAAGGAGGTAAAGCCCCGCATGGCGGGGCTTTGGTGCAAGGATGGCGGAGTGTCAGGCCTGTGCGGCGGCGCGCTTGGGCAGCAGCAGGTTGAGCACGATGGCGGTGAGGCCGCCGGTGGCGACACCGTAGGAGAGCACGCTCTTGGCCAGATCCGGCAGGTGTTGCAGCACTTCCGGCACCTGGGCCACTCCGAGGCCCATGGCCAGCGACACCGCCAGGATCATCAGGGCGCGGCGATCTAGCTCCTCGCGGGAGATGATGCGCACGCCGGCGGCGGCGATGGTGCCGAACATGACGATGGTAGCGCCGCCCAGCACGGGCTCGGGGATCTGCTGCACCAGGCTCGCTACCGCCGGGAACAGGCCGAGCAGGGCCAGCATGGCGGCGATGAAGAGACCGACGTGGCGGCTGGCCACCCCGGTCAGCTGGATGACGCCGTTGTTCTGGGCGAAGGTGGACATGGGGAAGGTGGAGAAGACCGCCGCCAGCATGGAGTTGGCACCATCGGCCAGCACGCCCCCCTTGATCCGTTCCATGTAGACGGGCCCTTCCAGCGGCTCGCCGGAGATGTCGGAGGTGGCGGTCATGTCACCGATGGCCTCGAGCGCGGTCACCACGAAGATGATGGCGAGCGGCACGAATAGCTGCCAGTCAAAGCCGAGCCCGTAGTGGAGCGGGATCGGCACCATCAGCAGCGGGCCGTCGAAGGTGGGGGCGTTGACCTTGCCCAGCAGCAGCGCCACCGCATAGCCCACCAGCATGGCGATCATGATGGCGGAGAGGCGCAGCCAGGGGTTGCGACTGCGCTGCAGCAGCACGATGAGGCCGAGCACCAGCAGGGAGAGGAAGAGGTTGGTGTGGCTGGCGAAGCTGCCGTCCGCCAGGGCGCCGTAGCCGCCCCCCATGCTGATAAGGCCCACCTTGATGAGTGTCAGGCCGATGAGCAGCACGACGATGCCGGTCACCAGCGGGGTGATGATCCGTTTGACCAGGTGCAGGAAGCGGCTCATCACTACGATGGTCAGGGCGGCCGCCAGCATGGTGCCGAACAGGGTGCCCAGCAGATCCTCGGTGGGCATGGCCGCCTGTTTGAGGGCGAGGCCGGAGGCGATGATGGGGCCGAGGAAGTTGAAGCTGGTGCCCTGCACCGAGAGCAGGCCGGAACCGAGGGGGCCGAAGCGGCGGGTCTGGATGAAGGAGGCGATGCCGGACATGACCAGCGACATGGAGACGATATAGCGGGTGTCGGCGGCAGGGAGGCCGAGGGCATTGGCGATGATGAGGGGCGGGGTGATGATGGCGACAAACATGGCGAGCATATGCTGCAGGGCGGCGAACAGGGTCTGGGGGAGGGGTGGGACATCCTCTATGCCGTAGACCAGTTCGCTGTGGGCTCGTCTGGGTGGATGGGCCTCTCGGGTTGCGCGTACGGCGGCAGCCTGTTCCATAAATACCTCGAATGTGTGGGGGAGGGGGGAGAAAATTGGGCGCTATTTTAGTGATTGAGAACGGGCTGACCAGCGCTAATTCGGCTGGAAACGGGTTTATTTTTCGATGGGTTGAAACGTTTGCGCATGGCGATTATGATCCGCCGGTTTGTGTGACGGCGCTCGCCCGTAAATGGCCCAGGTTGCATAGGATTTTGCCGCTGCACGGCGTAGAATGAGGCCTCTGTTGCGATTTGGAGGCTCTGGATGCTGAAGCTGTCGGAGTTCTGGAGTGCCCGTGCCCACTCCGAAGATTTTACCCTGACCCGCATGGGCTTTATGACGGTGCGTCTTCGGCTGCTCACCTGTCTGTTGATGGTGGGCCTGCCCGCCTGGGCGGTGGTGGACTGGCTGACCTTGCCCGCCGCCCAGTTCGATGAACTGTTTCAGGCCCGGATCTTCTGCCTGCTCGCCCTCTCCCCGCTCATCCCCTTCTCCTACCTCATCCATTTCAGACGCGAACGCATGAAGCTGGCGCTCGGCTACCTGATGGCGGTGATGATGCTCTTCTCCCTCATCTGCCTGCACAGCTTCGGCGCGGATCAGGAGCTGCAGGCGGGCTATATGGCGTTTCCCTACCTGCTCATCAGCCTGTTCGCCATCTTCCCCATTCCGCTCTCCCTCGGCCTGCAGCTGGCGGGGGGCATTCTGGTCACCATGCTGGCCGGCAACTGGCTGCTGGTGGGGCAGCCGCTCTGGAGCGTGCAGACCCTCAACCAGATCTGGCTGCTGGGGCTGTTCGCCCTGGCCAGCAGCTGGGTGCAGTGCGGCCAGCTCAACATGCTGCTGCAGCTCTACCGGGAGTCCACCACCGACGAGCTGACCGGCATGATGAACCGCCGCCTGCTGATGAAACAGCTGGAAAAGGCGCGGATGAGCATGATCCGCAAGCAGGCGCCGTTTGCGGTGCTGCTGCTGGATCTGGACCGCTTCAAGCGCATCAACGACACCTTCGGCCATCTGGCGGGGGATGCGGTGCTCAAGGAGGTGGCGGCGACCCTGGCGGAGCAGCTGGAGCCCGGCATGGTGCTGGGCCGCTACGGCGGCGAGGAGTTTGCCATCCTGCTGCCCAGCTGCGCCGAGCTGGCCCAGGCCAAGCGGGTGGCCGAGCGGCTGCGGGTGGCGGTGGAAGCTCGGCTGGTGAAGAGCCCCACCTCCGATGAACTGCTGGAGGTGACGGTGAGTATCGGCCTGACCCTGGCCATGCGTGGCGAAGGGGTCGAGGATCTGCTCAACCGGGCCGACGAGTGCCTCTACATGGCCAAGATGGCCGGGCGCAACTGCGTGGTGGGGGAGCTGGGTGGCAAGCCGGCACAGCCTGCCACCATACAGACAGATGCCGCCTGAGGGCGGCATCTTGCTTGAGCGGGGTTGGGCGGGCTCAGCCCAGCTGGTACTTGCCGGAGAGCTGCTGGGCCAGCAGCTTGAACATGTTGAACACCGCCATGGTCTTGCCGGTCGGGGTGCCATCTTCGGCCAGGAAGAACTCCCCCTTGAACACCAGGATCTCCCCCTTCTGCTCCACCGAGTCGGCACGCATGCCGTGGATGAAGTCTTCGTGTTCCTTGATGATCTTGTTGGCCATCTCCAGCAGGGCAGTCTCGGTGATCAGCTCTTTTTGTGGTTGCATGCTCGTCTCCTTAAACGACTACTGGGCAGGGGGCATAAGGATCGGCCCTGCCTCTGATTGAAGAGGGGGTCAGCATACTGCAAAGCGGGATTTTCTGTCATTGATATGACCCCGCATTTTCCCGCTTTGCTCTCTTCCATTATCCCAGCACCAGATTGCGCAGCCAGCGGCGCTGACGGATGCGGCGCTGCACCAGCAGCATCTTGCTGAGCTCCTCCAGCAGGATCACCGCCACCACCCAGGAGAGGGGCCAGCCGAGCAGGTTGACCGCTCCCCAGGCGAGCGGCAGGCCGATGCACCACATGCCGACGATGTCGATGAAGATGCTGTAGTTCACATCCCCGCCCGAGCGCAATACCCCGACGATACCCACCATGTTGAACACCTTGAGCAACATGCCCAGACACAGGATGGCGAGCACCTGGCCGGCCTCCGTCATCAGCTCGCCCGGCAGGTTGCCGACCCACTGCAGCAGGTGGGTCTGCAGCAGCCAGACCGCGATCCCCACCAGCAAGGCACCGATGGGGGCGAGCAGCAGGAAGAGCTGGGAGTGTTGCCAGGCAACCTCGTACTCTTCCGCCCCGAGCCGGTGGCCGAGCAGGGTGGAGCAAGCCACCGCCAACCCGAAGAAGAGGGAGATGAGGATGCTCTCCAGCGTCCCGAGGGTGGTCATGATGGCCAGCGAGTCGGTGCCAAGGTGCGCGTAAAGAAAGCCGTAGAGCAGCATGCCGAAGGCCCAGAGCCCGTCGTGGAACAAGAGCGGCAGGGCGATCAGGGTGAAGCGCACCACCTCCTTGCGTTTGAAGGCGGCTAGCCAGTCATCCTTTCGCGGGATCAGGCGCGCCTCGTAGCGTCTCACGTAGAGCAGCAGCAGTGCAGTCTGCAGCAGCCGCGAAATCGTGGTGCCCCAGGCCGAGCCGGCCACCCCCATGGCCTCGAAGCCGAAATGGCCGAAGATGAGGGCGTAATTGAGGATGACGTTGGCAATGATGGCGATGATGCCGATGCGGGTGGGGGCGGCGGCATTGCCGACCGAGCGCAGCGCCGACTCCAGCGGCACCACCACTGCGGTGCAGAGGATGGTGGCGCCGGTTATCATCAAAAATTGATCGGCCAGCTCGCGCAGCGCGGGCTCCTGGCTGGCAAAGCCGAGCACGCTGCCAGGTGAAAGCAGATAGACGAGGGCAAATGGCAGGCTCACCGCCAGGGCCCCCACCAGCGCCAGCGCCAGCGAGCGGCGCACCCCGGCCATCTCGCCGCGACCGTAATATTGTGCCGCCAACACCGAGACCCCACCCGAGAGGCCCGCTATCACCAGCAGATTGAAGAAGAAAACCCGGTTACCCAAGCCGACCGCCGCCACAGCCGTGGTGCCAAGCTGGCTCACCATCATGATGTCGATGAGACCGAGCAGGGAGAACATCATGGATTGCAGCGAGACCGGCAGGGCCAGCCGCCACAATCGGGTCATGAACTCGCGATCGGTGGTTTGTTTTAAAATCGCTTGCCAATAATTCATTTATGTTAACCGGGTAGATAAAAAGCAAGGTTTGTCACGGGTATGATAAGGGGGGCTGCGGGCGGCTTCACTGTGAGCCTCTCTCGGTTTTCTTGTGTAAAACTATCCTGTTGAGGTGTTATGCCGTTTGTCAGCGAGTGTCTGGAAATCGCCCCGGCCTGTGAGGAGCGAATGCTGGGGCGCGAAGGGCTGCCGCTGCTCGGCGAGGCCGGTATCTTCCTGACCGGCCTCTCGACCATTCGGGAGCACTACCTCATTCGCCGCAACCGGCCCGAGTTTCACATCCTGATGGCGAGTCACAGCGAAGGGGGCGCCCTGCTCACCGATGACGGCGAGCTACCCATCCTGGGCGGTTCGCTCATCTTCTTGCCGGCGGCAGTGCCGGGCGGCCTCAAGCTGGTGGGTGAGCAGTGGCACACCAGCTGGATCCTGCTCGACGACGTGCCGCGCTGGCAGCATCTGCACCGGCTCGGCCACCGTATCTGGCAGGGGGATGGCGGGGAGCAGCTTCATCATCTGCTCAACCTTATCCAGGGGGAGGGGGGGCGTTCACCGTTGCAGCCCCAACTGCTGAGTTTGCTGCTGGCGCTCTTGGAACGCACCCTGCAGGGGGAGGTGCGTGGCACCCCTGAGCTCAGGTTGCAGGCGCTGTTTCGACGGGTGGAGGCACGCCTCGACGAGCCCTGGAGTGTAGCCTTGCTGGCCGAGCAGATGGCCTGCTCGGTGCCCCATCTGCACCGGCTCTGCCAGCAGACGTTCGGCATGGGGCCCATGGCGAAGGTGACCGAGCTTCGTATGAACAAGGCACGCCAGCTGCTGCTCTACACCAACTGGTCGCTGGGTGAGCTGGCCGGCCGGGTCGGTTACAGCGATGGCGCCAACTTTGCCAACCGCTTTCGCCGGTTCACTGGTCTGACCCCTGGCGCCTTTCGTCGCCTGGGTCGCAAACCTTTTGCAACGGATGTGCAAACTCTTTGAAATTAACGGCGCAAGCCCATAGGATCGGCGGACTCCTTCGTCCAGGTCATCGTTTAGGTACCCGATCCATGTTTGAAGATAATAACCAGAAACGTCCCCTCTACATTCCCTATGCCGGTCCGGCCCTGCTGGAGACCCCGCTGCTCAACAAGGGCAGTGCCTTCACCAGCGAAGAGCGCAGCAACTTCAACCTCGAAGGCCTGCTGCCCCAGAATATCGAGACCATCGAAGAGCAGGCCGAACGGGCCTACCGTCAGTTCATGGCGTTCGGCAACGACATGGACAAGCACATCTACCTGCGCAACATCCAGGACACCAACGAGACGCTCTTCTACCGGCTGCTGACCAACCACCTGACCGAGATGCTGCCGGTCATCTACACCCCGACCGTCGGCAAGGCGTGCGAGGAGTTCTCCAACATCTATCGTCGCGCCCGCGGCCTGTTCATTTCCTATCCGGACAAGGACAGGATCGATGACATGCTGCAAAACGCCACCAAGCAGAACGTCAAGGTGATCGTGGTCACCGACGGCGAGCGGATCCTGGGTCTGGGTGACCAAGGCATCGGCGGCATGGGGATTCCCATTGGCAAGCTGTCGCTCTACACCGCCTGTGGTGGCATCTCGCCGGCTTACTGCCTGCCGGTGGTGCTGGACGTGGGCACCAACAACCAGCAGTTGCTGAATGACCCCTTCTACATGGGCTGGCGCAATCCGCGCATCTCGGGCGAAGAGTATGCCGAGTTCGTCGACGCCTTCATTCAGGCGGTCAAGCGCCGCTGGCCCGACATCCTGCTGCAGTTCGAGGATTTCGCCCAGAACAACGCCATGCCGCTGCTCAATCGCTACAAGAACGAGCTCTGCTGCTTCAACGACGACATTCAAGGCACCGCCGCCGTGACCCTCGGCAGCCTCATCGCCGCCTGCAAGGCCTCCGGCGCCAAGCTCTCCGAGAAGCGGGTCGCCTTCCTCGGAGCTGGCAGCGCCGGTTGCGGCATCGCCGAGCAGATCGTGGCGCAGATGAAAGCCGAGGGTCTGACCGATGCCCAGGCGCGCAGCCGGGTCTTCATGGTGGACAGATTCGGCCTCATCACCGACAAGATCCCCAACCAGCTCGACTTCCAGCGCCGCCTCTCCCAGCCGGTAGAGCGCATCGCCGACTGGCCGGTGGGGGACAACATCTCCCTGCTGGAAGTGATGGAGCACGGTCGTCCGGACATCCTGATCGGGGTCTCCGGCCAGCCGGGGCTGTTCACCGAAGAGGTGGTCAAGACCATGCACAAGCACTGTGCCCGCCCCATCATCTTCCCGCTCTCCAACCCCACCTCCCGGGTGGAAGCGACCCCGGCAGATCTGATCCGCTGGACCGACGGTCAGGCGCTGGTGGCCACTGGCAGCCCGTTTGCACCGGTGGAGTACAAGGGCAAGCGCTACGTCATCGCCCAGTGCAACAACTCCTTCATCTTCCCGGGGATCGGCCTTGGCGTCATCGCCGCCGGTGCCACCCGGGTGACCGATGCTATGCTGATGTCGGCCAGCCGCGCGCTGGCGGAGTGCTCGCCGCTGGTGAAAGGGGAAGAGGGCTCCTTGCTGCCGGATCTGGCGGACATTCATGAAGTTTCCCGCTACATCGCCAAGATGGTGGCCAAGACCGCCATGCTGCAGGGCAAGGCGGTGCAGACCCCGGACGAGGTGATCGATCAGGCCATCGAGGCGAACTTCTGGCGCCCAGAGTACCGCCGCTATCGCCGTACCTCCTTCTGATCCTGCGCAAAGACGCAAAGCAAAAGGGATGCCTCGGCATCCCTTTTTTGTGCATGGCGTGGCGGGCTTGCTGGCCGGCGCGCTGTCATCTGCACCTGATCACACGTCCGGCCCTCTGCTCGGTGGGGTTCACTGCTCTGCTGGCATCTCCGGCGCGGCGGGCTCGGCGCTCCCCTGGGTACCGGTGACCCGCACTTCCACCCGGCGATCCGGGGCCAGGCAGTCGATGAGAGCGGCTTTGGCCTTGATGACATCACTCTGGCTGCCGGTGACCGGGTTGCTCTCTCCATTGCCCTGGATACTCACCTTGTCGGCGGGCAACCCCTTGCCGATCAGGAAGTTGGCAACCGTGCTGGCGCGGGCCTCCGACAGCCTCTGGTTGTTGGCATCCGTGCCTATGCGGTCGGTGTAGCCCATCACCACGGCGCTGCCATCCTTGGGCTTGACGTCGACGATCTGCTGGTAGAGCGAGTCGAGTGCCTGCATCCCCTCCGGCTTGAGATCCGCCTTGCCGAACGCAAACAGCACGTCCGAGCTCAGGTTGAAGGTCTGGTCC
>NZ_NEVB01000055.1:0-52418 GCF_002259925.1 Aeromonas sp. A35_P
CCCTAGGACTGCAATATTCAAGTGGAATTAATGGTCTTGTATTAGATTCCTTGTCATATCGTTACCTTTGTACACTAGCCTTGAATAAACTGCCGGACCAAAATGGCAGTCCCTTCGCATTTCGCGCTGTCGCGCTAGATCCAACAAAGTCGTTAACCGGCCCGGTTGAAATTCACTGGTAGCACATTGCTACCCCGTTGTGAGTCATAGAAATCGGCCAGCCACTGCAACAGCTTGCGCCGGTCGTCCAGGTACTCAGCCCGGTGATAGGCTGCCCGCACCTTGTTGCGTTCGGCGTGGGCAAGCTGGCGCTCGATCACATCCGGATCAAAGCCTTCCTCGTTCAAGGTGGTTGAGGCCAGCGCCCTGAATCCGTGCGGACAGGCAATCCCTTTGTAGCCCATCCGCCCCATGGCATAGCTCAAGGTGTTCTCACTCATGGGATTGGTCAGTTTGCGCTCGCTCGGGAACAGCAACTCACAATGGCCTGTCAGCTGGCGCAGCTCATCGAGCACGGCTAACGCCTGACGAGAAAGGGGGACAAGGTGCTCGGTTCGCATCTTCATCCGCGCAGCAGGGATCCGCCATTCTGCCCGTTCCATATCGAACTCATCCCAACGTGCAAAGCGCACTTCACCAGGGCGGGTCATGGTCAACATCAGCAGATGGAGGGCAAGACGAGTCGCCGGATTAAGTGGCTCGGCTTCCAGACGTCGGAAGAACTCTGGCAGCTCAGAACGGGGTAACGCGGGTCTGTGCTCCTGCTTGGTGGCCTTGAGTGCCCCTTTCAGGTCTTGGGCTGGGTTGTAGCTGGCTCGCCCAGTCTGAATGGCGTAACGCATGACAGAGCCGATCCGTTGCAAGATCCGGCCTGCTGTTTCAGTAACCCCGCGCTTCTCGACCTTGCGCAAAGCATCCAACATCATGGGCGCAGTCAGCTCGGCAACGGGCACAGCCCCAAGATCGGGGAAAACATCCACCTCAAGCGACTTAAGCACCCTGGCAGCATGAACAGGCGTCCAACGAGCGAGCTGGCTTTGGTGCCACTCTCGCGCCAGTGCCTCAAAGTTATTCTCGCTGGCCAACTTGTTGGCGATCTTGCTTTGTTTCTTGACGAGGCCCGGATCCACCCCTTCAGCAAGCTGCCGACGAGCATCATCCCGTTTCACCCTTGCCTCTTTCAGTGACACCTCGGGATAGACCCCCAAGGAGAGCGTCTTCTCTTTGCCACCGTAGCGATACTTGAGTCGCCAATACTTTCCAGACTGGTTGACCAACAAGAACAAGCCTTTCTCATCGGATAGCTTCTGCTGCTTACCGTTGAACTTAGCCTGCCGGGCAGTGATATCAGATAGCGGCATATGGGGGTATCTCCCGTGTTTGCTTGGGGGTACTTGCATACACTGGGGGTATCTCTCACCACACCGCAGCCCAAAGATGGCGTGGGTTAGGCACGATTGGGGGTACTTTTCTCCCCTATCAGAACCGATACCCCCAGATGTACCCCCAGAGCTGGGGGTATGCTATGACTCGATATGATACGACAAGACATAACAAAAAACCCGCAAAGCCTTACGCTATGCGGGTTTCAGATATGTGGTGATACTATGTGATATTCATCAATGGTGCCCGAGGCCGGAATCGAACCGGCACGACGCGAACGTCGAGGGATTTTAAATCCCTTGTGTCTACCGATTTCACCACTCGGGCACCGCAATCGGTATCAAGCTCGCGTGGCGGGCTTGTCAATATGGAGGCACGTTCCGGAGTCGAACCGGACTAAACGGATTTGCAATCCGCTGCATAACCGCTTTGCTAACGCGCCATGCAAAAGAGAGAAACTCTCTATTGTCTGAATTTGGAGCGGGAAACGAGACTCGAACTCGCGACCCCGACCTTGGCAAGGTCGTGCTCTACCAACTGAGCTATTCCCGCATCGGTCTGGCTGACGGCCTGACTACGAGGACGCATTCTAGCGATGTTCCTCGCCCAGTCAACCAAAAATGTTTAATACCCTGATCGTTCGAGTGTTTTTTGCCCTTTTCCTGCCTTTTCAGCGCTCACGACCGTTTCCCTGCCCCAAGAACGGAGAAACGGCCCTTTGTGCCGGGCAGGTCAAAACCGGGAGTGATAGCTGAGATCGCCCCAGGCGGCCTTCATGTACTGGAACATGGACCAGAAGGTGAGCACGGTGGCCACGTAGAGCAGCACATAGGCGAGCCACACCATCCAGATATCGTACTGCCAGATGAGGCCGGTGAGCGAGACCATCTGGATCATGGTCTTCCACTTGCCGATCCAGCTGACCGCCACCGAGGAGCGCTTGCCAAGTTCGGCCATCCATTCACGCAGGGCGGAGATGATGATCTCGCGACCAATCATGGTCATGGCGGGAATGGTGACCCAGATGGTGTTGTAGTGCTCGACGATCACCACCAGCGCCGCCGCCACCATGATCTTGTCGGCGACCGGATCGAGGAAGGCGCCAAAGGCGGTGGACTGGTTCAGCTTGCGGGCCAGGTAGCCGTCGAACCAGTCGGTCGCCGCCGCCAGGATGAAGACGATGGCCGCCGCCATGTAAGACCACTGGTAGGGAAGGTAGAACAGGATGACGAAGACGGGGATGAGCAAGATCCGAAAAAACGTCAGCAGATTAGGAATATTTGTCATTATTTTCAGCCACTTCTTGTATGCCGCTACATGGTAGCCCCAAGCCGATCACGGATGCAACCGGACAGGCGCCCGCCTTGGTCTATTAATCCATCAACAACCTCAGGATGCGGGCCATTATGGCATTTGCGGCCCCCCGGCGTCACGGCTCTTGTGTGTCTGGATCCTGCAGGGAATGAACCCAGGGTGAATGATGTGCTCCAACTCGCCCCTTGCCGATATCCCAGGCGACAGCCCCTGTTCGTCGTCTGGGCAAACAGGGGCAACATGGAGGCGCATGCCCCCTTCTCGGCTACCAATGGCTAGAGAGAATGCAGGGCGTCGTGGATGGACTGGGCCAGCTCCTGGCTGATGCCTGGCACCTTGGCAAGCTCCTCCACCCCGGCTTTTTTCACCTCCTGCAGGCCACCCAGGTACTTGAGCAGCGCCTGCCGCCGTTTCGGCCCCACCCCCGGAATATCCTCCAGGGTACTGGTGGTGCGGGCCTTCGCCCGTCTGGCGCGGTGGCCTGTGATGGCAAAACGGTGGGACTCATCACGGATGTGCTGGATAAGGTGCAGGGCGGGCATGTCCGCCGGCAAATGCAGCTCTTCGTGACTCTCACCCAGGATCAGGGTCTCCAGCCCCGCCTTGCGGGTCACCCCCTTGGCAATGCCCACCAGCAGCGGATATTTGCCCCCTAAAAACTCCAACTGACGGGCCAGGATCTCCTCGGCGCGGCGCAGCTGGCCGAGTCCGCCGTCGATAAACAGCACGTCCGGCACCTTGTCCGGCTCCTGCTGCTTGCCAAAGCGCCGCTCCAGCGCCTGCTCCATGGCGGCATAGTCATCGCCGCCGGTGATGCCGTCGATGTTGAAGCGGCGATACTCCGATGAGAGCGGCCCCTCCCGGTTGAACACCACGCAGGAGGCCACGGTGCGCTCCCCCATGGTGTGGGAGATATCGAAGCACTCCATGCGGGCGATGGGGCGCTCCAGCTCCAGCAGCTCCTCCAGCTGGTCGTAGCGGGCGGTGGTGGTGCTCTTGTGGGCGAGCCGCGAGCGCAGCGCGGTCTGGGCATTGATGGAGGCGAGCTTGATGAAGCGGGCCCGCTCGGCGCGGGTACGGCTCACCACCCGCACCTTGTAGCCCGCGGTCTGGCTCAGGGTCTGCGCGATCACGTCCTCGTCTTCGAGCGCCACGTCGAGCAGCACCTCGCTCGGGATCTGCCGCCCCCCCTGCCCCGACAGATAGAACTGCAGCAGGAAGGATTGCACCACCTCGTCGAGCTGGGTATCGGCCGGCACTTTCGGGAAGTAGCTGCGCGAGCCCAGCACCTTGCCCTGGCGGATGAAGAGCACGTGAATGCAGGCGGTCCCCTGCTCGAAGGACACCCCCACCACGTCGAGCTCGTCCAGCACGTTGCCGCTTACCGACTGCTGCTCGGTCACCCGGCGCAGCGCCTGGATCTGATCCCGGTAGCGGGCCGCCTCCTCGAAGCGCAGATCGCCGCTGGCGGACTCCATCTTGCCCACCAGTTCCCCGATCACCTGCTGGTTCTTGCCCGCCAGAAACAGCTTGGCCAGCTCCACCTGCTGGGCATATTCGGCCTCGCTCACCAGCCCCGCCACGCAGGGGCCGGCACAGCGCTTGAGCTGGTAGAGCAGGCAGGGGCGGGTGCGGTTGGCATAGACTGCATCCTCGCACTGGCGCACCGGAAAAATCTTCTGCATCAGGTGCAGGCTCTCGCGCACCGCGCCGCCGGAGGGGTACGGGCCGAAGTACTCCCCCTTCACCTTGCGGGCGCCGCGATGGACGCCGATACGCGGGTGCTGATGGGCGGTGATGATGATCCAGGGGTAGGACTTGTCATCTCGCAGCAGCACGTTGTAGCGGGGCTGGTACTGCTTGATCAGATTGTGCTCGAGGATCAACGCCTCGGTCTCGGTGTGGGTGACCGTCACCTGCACATCGGCTATCTGGCGCACCAGGGTGCGGGTCTTGATGCTGTCGACGTTGGCGCGAAAGTAGGAGGCGAGCCGCTTCTTCAGATCCTTGGCCTTGCCCACGTAGATGACGGTACCACCGCTGTCATACATGCGATAGACACCGCTCTGGTGGGTGACGGCACTGAGAAACGCCTTGCTGTCGAAGAGAGGTTCAGACGAGGTCATGCTGGCTCCGGCAACGGGGATCGGGGTGCTGGATCTGGGGGATCGCGGCAAACGGAAGATCGAAAGAGAGGCTCATCGGCAACTCGGCTCAACGGATGAAAGCAGAAGACGGCACAGAGCATACTGCGCCAGGTCTGCAAAAAGCAAAAAGGCGGCACAGGCCGCCTTTGATGGCTACACGCCGCCCGTTACAGGGTATCGGCATCCAGCATGCCATAGCGAATGGCCAGATGGGTCAGCTCCACATCGCCATTGATGTTGAGCTTGCTGAACAACCGGTAGCGATAGCTGTTGACCGTCTTCGGGCTCAGGTTGAGCTGCTCGGAAATATCGGTCACCTTCTGCCCCTTGGTGATCATCATCATGATCTGCAGCTCGCGCTCTGAGAGGGACTTGAAGGGATTCTCGTCGGCCGAGGCAAACTGGCTCAGGGCCATCTGCTGGGCGATCTCCGGGGAGATGTAACGCTGACCGGAGTGGACCAGGCGAATGGCGTGGATCATCTCGTCCGGTGCGGCCCCCTTGGTGAGATAGCCGGCGGCCCCCGCCTGCATCACCTTGGTCGGGAACGGATTTTCTGAATGAATGGTCAGCACTATGATGCGCACATCGGGCCGGATCCGCAGGATCTTGCGGGTTGCCTCCAGGCCGCCGATGCCAGGCATGTTCATGTCCATCAGGATCACGTCGGGATGGTTCTGACGACAGAAAGTGACTGCGGTTTCCCCGCTCTGCGCCTCGCCCACCACCTTGATCCCGCGGACATCTTCCAGAATGCGTCTTATCCCTGTACGCACCAACTCATGATCATCGACCAGGAATACATTAATCACCCAAACACCCCGTTTTTTATCTCGTTATATGCCAGTTAGGGTTAACACGGCGTCTTGCATCATAACCAAACTCGCTGATTTGGCAAACCATGGCCGGGAAAAGTTTGAAAGCGCTCATAAATGACGTTTGTAATCAAATAATTATGTAAAGATTAAACACAAAAAACGGTGCCCGCAGGCACCGTTCAGAGTCATCTTTGCTGTTGTCGGCATCAGTTCGCCAGCAGTGCGCGCACCTTGTCCAGATCGGCCTGGGTGTCCACCCCGACCGGCGGCGCCTCGAGCGCCTGGGCCACGTGGATCTTCTCCCCGTACCAGAGCACCCGCAGCTGCTCCAGCGCCTCGACCTGCTCAAGCGCGCTCGGCGCCCAGTCCACATAACGCTGGATGAAACCGGCGCGATAGGCATAGATGCCGATGTGACGCTGGTAGTGATCGCCAATCTGCTCGCGGCTTGCGGCAAAACGATCACGATCCCACGGAATGGAGGCGCGACTGAAGTAGAGGGCGTAGCCCTCCTGGTCGGTCACCACCTTCACGGCATTCGGGTTGAACGCCTCTTCGGCGTCCTGGATCGGCACCGACAGGGTGGCCATGGGCGCGCTGGCGGCGGCCAGGTTGTCCGCCACCTGACGGATGATGACCGGCGGAATGAGCGGCTCATCCCCCTGCACGTTGACCACTATGGTGTCGGCGGCAAAACCGTAGTGACGGCACACCTCGGCCAGCCGCTCGGTGCCTGACTGGTGATCCTTCGAGGTCATGCACACCTCGAACCCGGTCTGGCCGGCCAGCGCCTGCTGCACCCGTGCGTCATCGGTGGCGACGATCACCCGATCGGCGCCCGACTGCAGGGCCTTCTCCACCACGTGCTGCACCATGGGCTTGCCGTGGATGTCGGCCAGCGGCTTGCCCGGCAGCCGGGTGGAAGCGTAGCGGGCCGGAATGACAACGACGAAGCTCATGACGACAGCTCGTCGCTATTGAGCTGCCGGGCACGGTTCTCCAGCAGCACCGGGATCCCCTCCTCCAGCGGATAAGCCAGCTTGTCGAAACGGCAGACCAGCTCATGCACGGCCTTGTTGTAGTGCAGCTTGCCCTTGCAGACCGGGCAGGCAATGATGTCGAGCAACTTGATGTCCAAAGCCAAAACGATACTCCTTCAACGATGTCGCGCCGGCGGCTTAATCACGCCGGCGATGGGTGTCGAACCAACCAGATATTCCATGCGGGGCATAACAACCCCCCTTCTCTCCCGCGCTGGCGAGCGAGATCAACCTTGTGCCTTGGTTGCACCCTGCCCCTTCCCGCTCGCGCCCAGCTTGTGCAGCAGGGTATCGAGCAGAGAGGCGGGCAACTCGGCGCTGACCGGCAGATACCACCAGTTGTCGAGGGCAAAGGCGCGGCACTTGACCGCATCCTTCTCGGTCATCAGCAGCGGCTTGCCGGCAAAGCGGCCCACCAGCTCGTCCCGATCGAAGGGGTGGTGATCCCCGTAGGCCACCCGCTGATCCAGCTGATAACCAAGCCCCTCGAGGGTGGCGAAGAAACGGGGCGGATGACCAATGCCCGCCAGCGCGTCGACCGACCCCGACAGGGGAGCAGCCAGCGGCGTATCGTCGCACACCCGGCGGGGGGCGTCGGCCACCAGTTGCATGGGGTACTCCCCTCGCCCCGGCTCGCCGCCGTTGCAGATGATGGCGTCCACCCGCTTGAGCCGGGTGATAGGCTCGCGCAGCGGCCCCATGGGCAGCAGGCAGGCGTTGCCGAAACGGCGCGCCCCGTCCACCACCACCAGCTCGATGTCACGAGCCAGCGCATAGTGCTGCAAGCCGTCGTCGGTGATGATGATATCCACCTCGCCGCTCTGCTCCAGCAGACGCACCGCATCGGCCCGCCTGGGCGCCACCACCACAGGGCAGCCACAGCGCCGGGCAATCAGTACCGGTTCATCCCCCGCCTGCGCCGTGGTGCTGGCGGCATCGAGCCGGTACGGGTAATGGGGCGCCTTGCCGCCATAACCGCGGCTCACCACCCCGGGGCGATAGCCGCGAGCCTGCAACTGCTCCACCAGCCAGACCACTACCGGGGTCTTGCCGTTGCCACCCACCGAAATATTGCCCACCACTATGACTGGCAAGGAGGCACGATAGCCCTTGCGCCAGCCGTGGCGATAGGCGTAGCGGCGGGTGCCGCTGATGACGGCAAACAGCAGGGCAAAGGGGGCCAGCAACCAGCGCCAGCCACTCTTTGCATACCAGAGCCGCTCCAGCATCAGGCGTTGCCACCGGCGGCATGGCCAAACTGGATGGCGCGCAGCTGGGCATAGGTCCCCTGCTGGGCCATCAGCGCCGCGTGGTTGCCGCGCTCGACGATATGGCCTTCGTCGATCACCAGGATCTCGTCCGCCTTCTCGATGGTGGAGAGGCGGTGAGCGATCACCAGCGAGGTGCGCGCCTTGCACAGCTCATCGATGGCCGCCTGAATATGGCGCTCGGACTCGGTATCCAGCGCCGAGGTAGCCTCGTCCAGCAGCAGTACGGGGGCATCGCGCAGCAGGGCGCGGGCGATGGCGATACGCTGGCGCTGGCCGCCGGAGAGCGACGCGCCGTTCTCGCCGACCACGGTGTCATAACCGTTGCTCATCTTGCTGACGAACTCGTCGGCGTGGGCGATACGGGCCGCCTGCTTGATCTCGTCGAGGCTGTATTGCTCTTCCGCGGCGTAGGCGATGTTGTTCGCCACCGTGTCGTTGAACAGGTGCACGTGCTGGGAGACCAGGGCGTACTGCTTGCGCAGCTCGCTCAGGCGGTATTCACGGATGTTGACGCCGTCCAGCAGGATCTCACCCTGCTCGATGTCATAGAAGCGGGTCAACAGGCTGGCGATGGTGCTCTTGCCAGAGCCGGAGCGCCCCACCAGGGCCACCGATTTGCCCGCCTCCACCTTGAAGCTGACGTTGTGCAGCGCCGGGGTGTCCTTGGTCGGGTAGGTGAAGGTGACGTTGCGAAATTCGATCTCGCCGCGGGCGCGCTCCAGGGTACGGGTGCCGGTATCCTGCTCCGGCTCGGTGTCGAGCAGGCCGAACAGGCTGTGGCACGCAGTGATGGCACGCTGGAACTGGTTGTTGACGTCGGTCAGGCTTTTCAGCGGCTTGAGCAACATCATCATGGAGGTGATCATGACGGTGAAGGTACCGGCAGTCAGCTCGCTGCGCACGCTGTCGATGGTGGCCACATAGAGGAAGGCCGCCAGCGCGATGGAGGCAACCATCTGCACCACCGGGCTGCCGATGGCATCGGCGGCGACCATCTTCATGGTCTGCTGACGCATGTTGTTGCTGACCTTGAAGAAGCGTTTCTCTTCCACCTTCTGGCCACCGAACATCAGCACCTCTTTGTGCCCCTTGAGCATCTGCTCGGTGGAGGTGGTGATGTCCCCCACCGCCTGCTGGATGTGGCGGCTGATCTGACGGAAACGGCGGCTGATGAGACCGATGATGATGCCCACCACGGGCCCCACCACCAGGAAGATCACCGACAGCTGCCAGGAGTGCCAGAACATCAGGCCGAGCAGGCCGATGACCGTAGCCCCTTCCCGTACCAGGGTGACCAAGGTGGTGCTGGCGGCCGAGGAGACCTGACTCGCGTCATAAGTCACCTTGGAGAGCAGGTGGCCGGTATTCTGGCGGTCGAAGAAGCTCATCGGCATCGCCACCATGTGATTGAACACCTGCTGCTGCAGGCGCATCACCACGTGGTTGCCGACCCAGGCCATGCAGTAGTTGGAGAGGAAGTTGGCGACGCCGCGCAGGGCCACGATACCCAGCACGAAGAAAGGCATCCACTTGAGCACGCTCGGGTCACTGCCGTTGATCCCCTGATCGATCAGCGGCTTGATGGAATAGACGAAGGTGGTATCCACGGCGGCGTAGCCCAGCATGCCGATGATGCCGCCAATCAGGCCAAGCTTGCGGTCACGGACATAGCCGAGCAGACGCTTGAAGACAGGCCAGCTGTCTTGTGAGGTTTCTTGTTGCATGAATAGCCGTTTATAAGGGAAATGACGCGCTATTCTAGCCAAAGCGCAGGATTACACCAAGCAGTGCCCATCACCAGCGCGGGAAATGACGGTCGTTAGACCCGCCAAAGCCGGGTTTACGCTCAGCGAGCAGTCCAAAATGCAGGGCGCCACCAGTCACCATTGCGGCGAAACCAGGGGCCCTGCTCCCGCTCGGCGCGGATCCGCAGCCCGTCCGCAGCCCGTCCGCCGCAGGCTCGACCAGGATCTCCCCGTCCAGTCCGGTGACCCATTGCTGCGCCTCCCGATAACGGGCCACCACCTCGGGGCGGGGAAAGCCCCACTGGTTCATGAAGCCGGCGCTGTGCACCACATAGCGGGGGGCCACCGCCGCCACGAAGGGCGGCGTGGAGGAGGTGCGGCTGCCGTGATGGGGGCTCACCAGCAGGGTGCTGGCAAGCCCCTCCCCTTCCAGCGCCAGCAAGCGCTGCACCGCCTGCCGTTCGATGTCGGCACTGAGCAGGATGCGCCGCTCCCCGTCGCGGATCTGCAGCACGCAACCGTCGTTGTTGTGGCCAGGCCCTGGTTGCTGTGGCCAGAGCACTGCCATCTCGAGCCCCTGCCAGCGCCACTGCTGGCCACGCCGGCACAGGGTCGTGAACCGGCCGAAGTCGAAGGAAGAGAGCTCGTGGCGTACCGGCAGAGCCTGCAGAATGGCACGCCGGTTGCCGGCGTGATCCCGGTCCTTGTGGCTGATGACCAGATTATCCAGCACCCGCACATCGAGCCGGTTGAGCAGCGGCAGGATCACGGCATCCGCCATGTTGTAACCGCCCGGGTAGCGATCGCCGGTGTCAAACAGGATGCCGCGCTCGCCCCGGGTGATCAGCACCGCCAGCCCCTGTCCCACGTCCAGTACCCTCAGTTGCCAGTGGGACGGTGCCGGCCAGGCCGCCAGCAGCAAGGCCACGCCCCCCGGCAACAGCAAGGGGCGACCACCCGGCACATGCCAGGCGCACCAGAGCAGGGTCAACAGGGCCGTGAACGGCAGCACCCAGCCCGGCACCGGCCACCAGAGCTGCCACTGGCTGGCCAACCTCTCCAGCGCCCACAACACCCACTGCAGGCCGACATCGGCCAGCCAGAACAGCAGGTGGGCCAGCTCCCCCGAAAGCGGTGCCAGCAGCACTCCGACCAGCGCCAGCGGTATGATGCCGATGCAAAAGAGCGGCAATGCCAGCAGATTGAGCAGCAGCGACAGCGGCGCTATCCCCTCGAACAGCGCCAGTTGCAGCGGCAGCAGCCCCAGCAGCAACAACCCCTGCAGGCGGACGAGCCCGGGCTTGGCCTCCAGCAGGCTCGCCACCAGCAACAGAGCCACCAGCAACAGAGCCACCGCCAGGAAGGAGAGCCAGAACCCGGCCGAATAGAGGGCGAAGGGATCCCAGAGCGTCAGCACCACGAAGGCCCACAACCAGACGCGATGGGCCGGCCACTCCCGCCGTCGCCAGCGCAACAGGCTCCACACCAGCACCATGATGAGGGCCCGTTCGGTGGCCACTGCAAACCCGGCCAGCCAGCTGTAGAGGGCGGCAAACAGCAGGGCGAGCAGAATCGCCCCCCGCAGTCCGAACAGGCGTCCCAGCCACCAGCCGAGCACCGCCACCAGCGCGATGTGCTGCCCCGAGATGGCGATGATGTGGGTCAGCCCGCTGCCGCGAAACAGGCTCCACTGCTCAGTCGTAATGCCCGCTTGCTCGCCGAAGGTCAGCGCCGCCAGCAACGGACCCTGGCTCAGATCCTGCCAGCTGGCGGCGGCCCGGGCCAGCCAGCGTTTGCGCAGCCCCGCCGGCACCGCTTCAATCTGGATCACCCGGCGCAAGTTGCCGGTGGCGGTGATCCCCTTGCCGAGCAGCAGGCGCCGCCCGTCCATCCCTGCCTCGTTGGCCAGGCCGTGAGCCGGCTTGAGAGAGACCTCCAGGGTCAGGCGACTGCCTGCCGTCAGGGCGGGCAGCGCCTGGTAGGCGTTGATGCGCACCAGGGGCGCCGGGGTGAGCGCCTGCTCATCGAGCCGGTTCACCCGCAGCACCAGCCGGACAAATTTATCGCCCTCGGGTTCTGCACTTTGCAGTTGTGCGGTTATGATGTGGCTCGTTTTTTTGCCAAGCTGATCCAGCCAGGCAAGCCGATAGTGCAAACTCCCCTGCATCCAGAGGAGGCCGCCCAGCAGAAACAGCAGCCGCCAGCAGCGGCAACCGGCGAGGGGGAGCGCGAGCAGCAGCATCAGGCCACCCCATTCCCATGAAGGCAACCATGGCCAAAGCAGTGAGGAGCTTGCCCCGAGGGCAAACGACAGCAGGCGCAGATCCATGGTGCAAGTATTTAGCAAGGTTTCAATATGCCCAAACGACTCATACAACGCTGGCTGCCTGATCCGGCGACATTCAAGGAACACAAGCACTTGCGGCTGTTTGGCAAGCTGCTGCTGGACGCCAACCTGTGGCACCTCAATCGCCGCTCGGCGGCCGGTGCCTTCGCGGTGGGACTGTTCATGGCCTGGGTACCACTCCCCTGCCAGATGTTGCTGGCGGCCGGCGGCGCCATCGCCTGTCGGGTCAATCTGCCGCTCTCGGTAGCCCTGGTCTGGCTCTCCAACCCCTTCACCATGCCGCCACTGTTCTACGGTGCCTACCTGACCGGCTGTCAGCTGCTGGGGCAATCCTCCCAGCACATCGAGATCGAGTTCACCTGGGCCTGGCTGGTGTCGGTGTTCGAGACCGTGGCCCCGCCACTGCTGCTGGGTTCGCTGGTGCTCGCCCTGCTCAGCTCCCTCATCGGCTACGCCCTCATTCGCACCTGCTGGCGCATCAGTACCGTGCGTCAGTGGCAGAAACGCAAGGTGGCACGCGCATGCTGAATCGCTGGTTTGCCCGCTTCAAGATTGACCCCGATACCCTGCGCCAGCAGAAGTGGTTCGCCCTGTTTGGCGAGCGCCTGCTCGCCCCCGCCCTCTGGCAAGGGGGGCCGCGCGCCCTGAGCGGGGCGGTGGCGGCCGGCATCTTCGCCTGCTGGTTTCCCGTCCCCATGCATTCACTCATCGCGGTCGGGCTGGCGCTGGCGTTCAGTCTCAACCTGCCGATGGCGCTGCTGGCGGTCTGGTTCAACAACCCGCTGACCCTGCCCTTCATGTACCTCTACGCCTATCGCACCGGTTGTCTGGTGCTGCACAAGACGCCGGAGCCATTTCACCTCACCTGGACCCTGCACTGGCTGGAGCACGAGGCGGCGACCCTGGTGCCCCCCTTCCTGCTCGGCAGCCTGCTGCTGGCGGTACTGACCGCCGCCACCGGCGGCCTCCTCACCCTGCTGTTGCTGCGCCTCGGCAAGCTGGTCCGCCCCCGCTGATCTCACCCGCCTCGTCAGCCTCTGGCGCGCTGACGAGGCGCTCCCTTGCCATCCCCAGCTCCTGCCACCACACTCCTTGTAACCCGTTGTTTTTAGCCCCCCATTTGCCACAAGGAGCCCACCATGGCCGAACCGCTCACGCTGGCCTATGCCAATGGTCATCCCCTCGCCCTGCTGCCAGCCATGGCCAATCGCCACGGCCTCATCACTGGGGCCACCGGCACCGGCAAGACAGCCACCCTGCAGGTGCTGGCGGAGGGGTTCTCTCGCCTCGGCGTGCCGGTCTTTCTGGCCGACGTGAAGGGGGATCTGAGCGGCCTTGGCGCCGCCGGAGCTGGCTCGGCCAAGCTGGATACCAGGCTGGCCCAGCTCAGCATTCCGGCCCCCGCCTTTGCTGCCAGCCCCACCCTGTTCTGGGATCTGTTTGCCGAGCAGGGTCACCCGGTGCGGGCCACCATCTCCGACATGGGGCCCCTGCTGCTCGCCCGCCTGCTCGGCCTAAATGACACCCAGAGCGGGGTGCTGGAGCTGGTGTTCAAGGTGGCGGACGACGAGGGGCTGCTGCTGCTCGATCTCAAAGACCTGCGCGCCATGGTGCAGTTTGCCGGTGACAACGCCAAGTCCCTCACCACCCGTTACGGCAACGTCTCCACCGCCTCCATCGGCGCCATCCTGCGCAACCTGCTCACCCTGGAGAGCGCGGGCGGCGATCACTTCTTTGGCGAGCCCATGCTGGACATCCAGGATCTGCTGCAGACCGATGAGGCCGGCCACGGCCATATCAATGTGCTGGCCGCCAGCAAGCTGACCCAATCCAGCCGGCTCTATGCCTGCTTCCTGCTCTGGCTGCTCTCCGAGCTGTTCGAGCAGTTGCCGGAGGTGGGGGATCCCGACAAACCTGTGCTGGTGTTCTTCTTCGACGAGGCGCACCTGCTGTTCAACGACGCCCCCAAGGCGCTGCTGGAGAAGATTGAACTGGTGGTGCGCCTCATCCGCTCAAAGGGGGTGGGTGTCTACTTCGTGACCCAGAGCCCGGCCGATATCCCCGACAGCGTGCTGGGGCAGCTTGGCAACCGGGTGCAACACGCCCTGCGTGCCTTTACCCCGAGCGATCAGAAGGCGGTGCGGATCGCCGCCAACACCCTGCGCGCCAACCCGACCTTCGATGCCGCCGGCGTCATCACCGAGCTCGGGGTCGGCGAGGCGCTGGTCTCTCTGCTCGACGAGAAGGGACGGCCCAGCATGGTGGAGCGCGCCTTCATCGCCCCGCCGGCCAGCCGCATCGGCCCCTTGAGCGACGCCGAGCGGCAGGCACTCATTCAGTGCTCATTGCTGCACGGCCGCTACGAGACGCCGGAGGATCGCGAGTCAGCCTTCGAGCTGCTCAACGGCGGCAAGGTGACAACCACTGGCGAGCAAGGCAGCAAACAGCCATCCAACGGGGAAGGCCGCCTGCTCGATGCCCTCAATGGCATCCTGTTTGGCCGCACCGGCCCCCGTGGCGGCCAGCACGACGGCGTGGTACAGACCGCCGCCAAGAGCGTGGCCCGCACCATCGGCAGCGAGGTGGGTCGCCAGCTGGTGCGCGGCGTCCTCGGCTCCCTGCTGGGGGGCGGCAAGCGCCGCAGCTAAGGCCTGAGCCGAAAAATGAAAAAGCCCGCCGGGTCTCCCCGGCGGGCTTGTTACTTAGCGGATGGCGATGGCTCGCTTACAGCACCTTGGCGATCGCATCACACAGCGGATCGATATTGGCGCGGGTGATACCGGCCACGCTGATCCGGCCCGAGCCGACGATGTAGATGGCAAACTCGCTCTTGAGGCGCTCCACCTGATCCTTGGAGAGACCGGAGAAGGAGAACATGCCGTTCTGCTCGCGGATGAAGCTGAAGTCCTGGTTCACGCCGCGCGCGGCCAGTTTTTCCACCAGCAGCTCGCGCATCTCGCGAATGCGCACCCGCATGGCCGCCACCTCTTCCACCCACTCGGCATAGAGGGCCGGATCGCTCACCACTGCGGTGACGACGGCAGCGCCGTGTGACGGCGGGTTGGAGTAGTTGGCACGAATGACAGTCTTGACCTGGGTGAAGGCGACATCGGCGATCGCCTTGGTCGCACTGACCAGGGTAAAGGCACCGACCCGCTCGTTGTAGAGGCCGAAGTTCTTGGAGAAGGAGCTCGCCACCAGCAGCTCGTCATGGCACTCGGCGAAGATGCGCAGACCTTCTGCATCCTCTTCGATACCGCGAGCAAAGCCCTGATAGGCGAAGTCAAACAGCGGCAGCCAGCCGGCAGCGGCACTCTGCCTGGCCAGTGCACGCCACTGCTCAGCGGTCGGATCGATACCGGTCGGGTTGTGGCAGCAGCCGTGCAGCAGCACCAGATCGCCAGCCTGCGCCTCGGCCAGCGAAGCCTGCATGGCGGCAAAGTCGAGCCCCTTGGTCGCCGCATCGTAGTACTTGTACCACTTGACGGTCAGACCCGCGGCCTAGAACACGCTGACGTGGTTGGCCCAGGTGGGATCGGAGATCCAGACGGTCTTGGCAAGGTTGTTGCGCACCACGAACTCGGCGGCGATGCGCAGGGCTCCGGTACCACCCGGGGCTTGCGCCGTCTTGGCGCGGCCGCTGTTGACCAGAGCGGAATCCTGTCCGAACAGCAGTTGCTGCACGATGCGGCCGTATTCGATATTGCCTTCGATGCCGAGATAGTTCTTGGTCTTCTCGTCGGTCAAGAGCTTCTGTTCGGCCTTCTTGACGCAGTGAAGAATGGGGGTAGCGCCGGTCTCGTCCTTGTAGATCCCGACCCCCAGGTTGATCTTGTGGCTGCGAGAATCGGCGCGGAAGGCTTCGGTCAGGCCCAGGATCGGATCCGCTGGGGCGGCAACAACCTTTTCAAACATGGTATTCCCTGTATTCCGTTGAGTTCGTTGGCTGGCAAAGCGTGTTGGCACACCGTCCGTGACACGCAAAACACGTGGCAAACAAAAGCGCCCACTGGCGAGCGCTTCGTCAACTCTTTATATCACCGTGCAGGATGGGGGAAAACCGCTTTTTCAGCCGGATCTGCGGCAATCTCAACCGATGGCATGCCACTGTGGCGCCAACGCACACACCTCGGCAGACAAGCCACCATTGGACTCAACCAAACCGCTACAAACCGCTAACAAAGAGCGAGGGATCCGGCTCGGCTCCCAGGGGCGGGAGTCGGCCAGCGGCAGGGCATAGGCCGTCATGATGGGAGCCAGCACGGTGGGCAGCCACCAGCTGGCCGGCCGACCCAGGCGCTGGGCCAGAGTCAGCACCCGATCCACCCCGCTCGGATCGAGGGAGGTGAGATGACTCCATTGCACCTGGGGTGGCAGCGCGGCGATCACTTGCTGCAGCGCCTGCTGCGCCGAGGCTGGAGCCCAGATCAGCAAGGTCCCTGCCGGCAGTACCAGCTCAGCAAAGGCGCCGACGCTGTCGGTAGTGATCACCCGCAGCAGCTCCCCCTCCCCCCACAGGATCTTGCCGAGGCTGGCCAGGGTACGTTCCGGCAACGCCACCTCACCGAGCGCCTGCAGCCAGGGTGCCGCATCGAGCAGGGTGCCACCGCTGAAAAATAGGCTGAACGGCTCGGGGGCGCGCAGGCGCACCTGTTGATCCGAACAGAGCCGGATCCCCTTGTCTTCGAAGTCGATCTGCTCGTTGGGGGTAAAGCTCACCTCGCTCTTGCGATAGAGCGCGGCCAGTACCCGCTCGTTGACCTGCTCCGCCAGTTGCCAGCCCTGCCCATGGAGCCACTCCTCCGGGGTGGGCGGCGCCGTGGCGATCTCGGCCAGCGTCAGTTCACGGGTCAGGTAGCGGCGACCGGCGGGGGTGAGCTCATAGTGGTGATTGCCCAGCGCCAGCAGCAGCTGGTTGTCCTTGAGCAGGCCCAGCAGGGGTTGCCACTGGCGGGCGCGGACCACCGAGGGGGGGGTTTGTCCAGCAGCTGGCGAGCCAGCTCCCGCCACTGCGGGTGACTAAAGTCAATCAAGCGTCATCCTTCCCTGTCTGCCGAATATCCTGCAACGAGCTGAACAATCTAGCGATTCGCTGCCCAGGAGCCAAGTACAGAAAAGAGACAACGTGAACTGACGCAAGTCAAAGAGGGCAAGGAGAGGTTGAGCAGCAGAGGAGAAGAGAAGCAATCCGGTGGAAAGCAGATAAAACAAAACGGCCAAGCAAGCTTGGCCGTTTATCAACTAAATCAGCGCAGAGGCTAGATTAGAAGTTGTATTGCAGGGCAACGGTCCACTCGTCGTCCTTGTTATCCATATTCTGGATCTTGTACTCGGTGTAGGCTTTCAGCTTGGAAGTGAAGGAGTACTGTACGCCCAGCAGGGCCTCGTCCAGAGTGTCTTTGTAAGAAGAACCACTCACGTTGGAGTCTTGCTTAGCTTCGGTAAAGTTGTAGCCAGCCAGGAAGGTCCAGGCATCAACGTTGTAGGAAGCAGCCAGTTCGTAACCACGGCCTTTGTCTTTGTAACCAGTGGTGTCGTTCTTCAAGTCACCCTGAGTGTACATACCGGCAAAGTAGAAACCGTTGATAGCGTAGTGTGCACCCAGTGCCCACTCGGACTTATCGCCGCTCTCGTTAGAGGTTTTGCCTGCCAGGTCGGAGTAAGCGTAACCAGCGTTCAGGCCCAGACCGAAGTCGAAGTCATAACCGGCAGCAGCAGCGTAAGCATTTTTACGCTTGACGTCAGTAAACACGGTCTTCTTGATAGAACCACCGACGTCGGTGACTTTTACAGCTTGGTCATCGTTGGTTTGATAGGACAGTTTGCCTTTGAAACCACCGAAGGAGTTGGAGTAAATAACCTGACCTTCTTGACGACCGTCATAGAAGTTACCTACGTCGCCCCACTCGTTGAAGATATCGGTCGGTTCCAGTACGTCGTAGAACGCGGTATCGGTCTGGCCGAAGATGATCTTACCGTATTGGGAACCATCAAAACCAACATAGACGTGACGAGCTTGGAATTTACCGCCAGAATCTTCAACGGTACCAATTTTGTTACCGTTAGCATCAACAACATCGCGCACTGTGTTGTCGCTGTTTTCAGCAGCAACTTGCCATTCAGTCTTGGCGATACCGGACCAGGTGTTGTTCAGGGCAACTTTGCCGGACCAACCCAGACGGGATGCACCAACGACCTCGCCTTTGGTGTCATCGTGCTCACCGTAGTAGTTAGCCTGTACGCGGCCATATACGTCGAAGGTGGTACCGTCTTTGTCATAAACCACTGCAGCGTTAGCGGCGGATGCAAACAGAGCCGGAATGGCAATAGCCAGAATTGTCTTTTTCATAGTTTCCAATGCCTACTGTAATTAAACACTAAGTCGTTGTTATTCCCTGTGTTAGCGATGTTCTTTGCATCACTATGGCGCCGAGACTAGCACCGGGTTTTCCAATCCGCAATGAAAAAACTTGGAACTTTTTACGAAAAGCATAGTCTCAGCGAAAAAATTGTGATCTAAATCCCACATTGTTTGCACGCCATGGGAAAACGTTTACAGCGATAATCGCTGGCAAAATTCACCCGAATTGGTGATTTATCACACAATAACGACGACTCGCCTTATAAATAGAAGAAGAGGTCGGATCTGTGCGTTGCCACACGCCTCGACCCGGGTTGCCGGTTGCAGGTATCCTGTCTTCCTCCACCCAGTGCAACGGTCATTTTCTTCATGCTGTCTACCCGTCTCAAAACCACCATTCGCAATACCTATCGGCAGCTTGCCGATGGTTTACCCGGTTTTGTGCCGCGCAAGGAGCAGAATTTTCTGGTGGCCGAAATAGCCAAGACGTTGACCGGGGAGTATGACAAACAGCGTCGCATCCTGGTGGCCGAAGCCGGCACCGGTATCGGCAAGTCCCTCTCTTATGCTCAGGGGGCCATCCCGGTGGCACGGCTCACCCAGAAGAAGCTGGTGATCTCCACCGCCACCGTGGCGCTGCAGGAGCAGCTGATCCACAAGGACCTCCCCTTCTATCACCGCCACAGCGAGTTGCCGTTTCGTTTCATGCTGGTCAAGGGGCGCCAGCGCTACTGCTGCGAACACCTGCTGGAGCAGGCCGCCAGCGGCAGCGAGATGGCCAACTTCGAGTTTGACTTCGGAGCCCTCAGCAAACACAAGCCGTCAGACGCCGACAAGGATTGCTATCAGGCGTTGTGGCAGGCCTACACGGAAGGCAAGTGGGACGGTGATCGGGACAACTGGCCCAAACCCATCAACGATAACTGCTGGGATCGCATCGCCGCCGACCGCCACACCTGCAACAAGGCGCTGACTCATCATCAGCACTGCCCCTTCCACCGCGCCCGCAACGACATGGATGCGGCCGATGTGCTGGTGGTCAACCACGCCCTGCTGCTCTCCGACCTCACCATGGGGGGCGGCATCATACTGCCGCCGCCGGACGAGTGTCTTTATGTGCTGGACGAGGCCCATCACCTGCCCACCATAGCCCGCGATCACGGCGCCGCCTCGGCCAGCGTCAAGGGCTCGCGCCGCTGGCTGGAGAAGCTGGCGCAGGGAGCGGGCAAGCTGGCCAGAACCCTCAACAAGGAGAGCCTGCTCGATCCCCAGCTCAAGCTGCAAGACGCGCTGGCCTCCCTGCAGCCGGATCTGAAGGCGCTGGAGCAGTGGCTCGCCGCCAACGACCGCTTGTTCAATGAAGAAAAACAGTGCCGCTTCGCCGATGGTGTCTTGCCCGACCCCCTGCCCATGCTGGCGGAGAACCTCAAGGAGGCGAGCAAGAAGGCACTGCGGGCGCTGGACAGAATGCAGGGGGCCATCGGCGAGGCGCTGAAGGATGGCGAGATCCGTCGCAAGGATGCCGAACCCCTGCTGGCGGAGAGCGGCTTCTATCTGCAGCGGCTGGAGGGTTTCTGCGCCCTGTGGGAGATGCTGGGGCGGCACGTGGCAGAAGGCAAGACGCCGCTGGCCCGCTGGATGGTCAAGAGCGATGACGGCGACATCTGGCTGCACGCCTCCCCCATCGAGGTGGGCTACCTGCTGGAGGAGTGGCTCTGGTCCAGGTGTCTTGGCGCCGTGCTGGTGTCGGCGACCCTGACAGCCCTCTCCTCCTTCAGCTATTTCCGCCACCAGGTGGGGCTCAAAGAGCACGACGGTACCCGCTATCTGCGCCTGCGCTCCCCCTTCGATTACCAGAAGGCCGAACTCTATCTGCCCAGGATGGAACACGAGCCCAGCGCCCCCGCCTTCACCCAGGAGCTCGTCAGCATCCTGCCCCGTCTGCTGGCCGGCAAGGAGGCGAGCCTGGTGCTGTTCTCCTCCTACCGGCAGATGAACGAGGTGGCGGTGGGTCTGCGGGCCAAGGGACTCTCCCTGCTGGTGCAAGGGGAAGCCTCCCGCAACGCCCTGCTCACCCTGCACAAACAAAAATGCGATGGCGGCCAGGCCAGCATACTGTTTGGCACCGGCAGCTTCTCGGAAGGGCTGGATCTGCCCGGTCACTACCTCACCAACCTGGTGATAACCAAGCTGCCATTCGCGGTCCCCAACTCGCCGGTGGAAGAGGCCACCGCCGAGTGGGTCGAAAAGCGGGGGGGAAATCCCTTCCTGCAACTGACGGTACCGGAGGCGTCGCGCAAGCTCATTCAGGCCTGCGGTCGTCTCATTCGCAAAGAGGCAGACAGGGGCCGGGTCACCATTCTCGATCGCCGTCTGCTGACCAAACGCTACGGCAAGGGACTGCTCGATGCCCTGCCGCCATTTCGACGCCGGATTGAGTAGAGCCGGGGTCGACCAAGGTAGCCAACACCACTGGCCCGATGAGTTTACATCGGGAAAGCGAGAGCCCTAGCGCAGCAAGGGCGCCATCAACGCCTATTGCCGCCCTCTGGCAAACCTGCAAAAATGAGCCCCTGTTTTTCAGTGGGCACTCGCCTGACTGTTCAAGGAGATGAAATGAAACTGACTGTTCTGGTGCCAGCCCTGGCTGGTCTGTTGTGGGCAGGTAGTGCCCTGGCCGATGCCCAACTGGAAGTGAACAACCCCTATGTGGTGCAGCTGATCGATGGTCAATCCATCAATCCCAAACTGCTCGACAAGACGAGTACCTATCCTATCAAGGCCGGCAAGCACCAACTGGTCGTCGCCTTCGAAGGCAACTACTCCAGCCGCAGCGACACCAAGCTGGTCACCGCCGAGCCGCTGGTGATCAACTTCACCGCCGCCGACCACCAGAAGCTGGTGCTGGACTACAAGAAGCCGCGCAACGAATCCGAAGCCAAACAGTTCGTCAAGGAACAGAAAGTCGCGCTCAAAGACAAGAGCAGCGGCCAGGTCGTCACCACCGAGCAGTTCGTGCTGCCGAAGGTGGAAGGCTTCCAGCTGACCCGTGACTATCAGCAGGAGCTGATCAACATGGGCAAGGCGTTCAACCAGCCCAAGACTGTCGCCGTCTCCACCGCTGCCGTCATGGCCGCCAACAGCGCCCCGGTTCAGGTAGCCCCGAGCAAGGCCCAGAGCAACCCGGAAGCCCTGACCCAGCTGCAAAACTGGTACAACAAGGCCGATGCGGAGACCCGCAAAGCCTTCCAGATCTGGGTGATCCAGCAGCAGTAATTGCATCTGTTCGTCCCGAGTTATCGGGCATGACAAGGGGAGCCTGGCTCCCCTTTTTCATATCTGCTCACAAGGCCCCGGCGTCATGTCACTGCGCATCTTCCATCATCCCCTCTACTCCGCCCTGACCCTGCCAGCGCGCCATCGCTTTCCGCTGGCCAAATACCAGGCGCTGTTCGAACACCTGGGAAACCTGGGTTATCCGCTGGCAGAGGCCGCGCCCGCCAGTCGCGCCCAGATAGAGAGAGTGCACGATACGGGCTATGTGGAGGCGGCCCTCACCGGCACCCTGGATGCGGGTGCCATTCGCCAGCTGGGGTTTCCCTGGTCACCCGTGCTGATTGAGCGCACCCTGCGCTCGGTGGGCGCCACCCTTGCCGCCAGCCGCCACGCCCTCGCGCAAGGCTGCGGCCTGCAGATCTCCGGTGGCTATCACCACGCCCACCGGGACTTTGGCAGCGGCTTTTGCCTGTTCAACGATCTGGTGATCGCCGCCCAGACCTGTCTGGACGAAGGGCGCTGCGAACAGGTATTGATCGTCGATCTCGATGTTCATCAGGGGGATGGCAGCGCCGCCCTGTGCCAGGGTCGACGCGACATCATCACCCTCTCCCTGCACGGGGAGCACAACTTTCCCCGCCACAAGCCCGCCTCCCACATGGATTTCCCCCTGCCAAGCGGCATGGAGGACGATGCCTACCTCACCACGCTGGCAGAGGCGCTCAATCTGGCGCTGCGGCTCTACGCCCCCGATCTCATCCTCTATCAGGCCGGGGTGGACGTGCATCATGCCGACGAGCTTGGCTATCTCGCATTAAGTGATGAGGGGGTGCGCCAGCGCGATGCCATGGTCTTTGACTGCGCACAACGGCACGGGCTGCCCATTGCCGCCGTACCGGGCGGCGGCTACCGCCGTGACTGGCAACAGCTAATCCCGCTGCATATGTCCTTGTTTGAAGAAGCGAAAAAGCGTTACGGCTAGCCGTTGAGCTCTGCCTGGCCACCGTTGCAGACAACAAGGCGGCCCCTTGGCCGCCTCTGCTTTATATGGCGTGCCATCCAGCCTCCTATCGGGAAGCGAGGATGGTGCCCTGCCGCCGACCACAGTTCAGGCGTGGGCCACCGGTGTCGAGTGTTTCCCCATGGGGCGCAGCAACATCAGCAGATAAACGCACGACACGCCGGCGATCATGATGAACAGCAGGTTGTCCGAAAGGTGCTGCATCAGGAGCGCGGTATAGGCCGGGCCGAGCAGACTGCCGATGGTGTAGCTCAGCAGCAGCGCCTGGTTCATGGCCACCAGCTGATGGTGCTCGACCTTCTCGCAAGCCCACGCCATGGCCACCGGATAGAGGGTGAAACCGGCGGCGCCCAGGATGAACAGCGCCGGCCCCATCGCCACACCGCCGAGCATGGCCCCGCACCCCAGGATCACCACCAGCACCTGCGCCCGCAGCACCGGCAGGCGGCCGAACCTGTCCGCCAGCCGGCCCACCGGCCACTGCCCCAGGATGCCGGCACTCACCATCACCGCCATCCAGTAACCAATACCGGCATCGCTCACCCCCTGATGGTTCAGGTAGAGCGGCATCAGGCCGTAGAGGGAGCCCAGCACGATGCCGGAGATGATGCAGCCATCGACCCCGAGCCGTGCCTGACGCAGCCGCAACATGGGCCAGACCCGGGTTGAACCCTGCGCTTCGCGACGCTCACTGACGATGCGGGTGAACAACAGCGGCAGGATAGCCGCCAGGATCAGCCCACTCGCCCAGGGCAGTACCTCCATCAAGCCGGTCGGCAACTTGCTGACCAAGAGCTGGCCGAGCACTGTGCCCAGGTAGTAGACCATCATGTAGGCGGCCAGCAGGCGGCCCCGATTGTGCGCGTTGCCGCTGCACATCAGCGCGCTCTCCACCACCACCCTGGCGCAGCCGATGCCGGCGATAAATCGCCAGCCGAGCCAGCTCCAGAAATCAAGGGTGATACCGAGCCCGACACAACCGGCGGCAAAGAGGGCGGAGGCCAGGTAATAGCTGCGGTTGAAGCCGCAGCGCCTGATCAGGGTGCCCGCCAGCAGGGTGCCCAGCAGGTTGCCGCTGAAATAGGAGGAGCCGACCATGCCCACCTGCCAGGTCGGCAGCTGTTCATGGGCAAGCCAGAGCGGTACCAGGGTATTGAGCACCGCGATGGAGAGGGTCAGCAGCAACAGGCCACAGAGCAATAACAGCACTGGCCGGGTGTATATGGTCATGGGTAAAACCGTGAGAGAGTCAAAAATGCGAGCGCATCATGCCACCGCCAATGCCATTGTCAATCGGCACTGAAAGCAGGATCGCAAGGTTTTATCGAATGCTGCTGGTGCGGTGCAGCACGGCACCGTTCGGCGCCTGGCTTATCCCCTTGATTCACGGACTCTTTGGCCATGATGACGGGCAGATGCCGGTTGCCTGTCGGCCTCTTCTCAATCCTGGGGGCCATCACGAGAAGAGGCGACCCCGGGTCGCCTCTTCTTTATACCTAGCAAAAAGCCGGTCAGCGCTGACGCTTCTTGGCGTACTTGCGGCGGGCCCGCGCCTGGCGCTCCTCTTCCCGCTCCGCCTTCTCCTTGGCCTTCTGTTCGGCCTCGGCATCGGCTTCCACGATTTCGCTGCTCACCATCTGCGGGGTCTCCAGCGAGATGCGGCCCAGCAGGCCAGAGCGGAACTCGTTGACCAGGATCTCGGACGCCTTGTGCAGATCCGACAGCCCCCCCTTGCGCATGAAGCCGCGCTGACGGGCAATCAGATCCAGCAGTTCGATCTCGGTCTCGGGCAGCACGTCAATCTGATAGCGCGCCTGGATCCGCTCCGGATAGGCCTTGAGGAAGTAGTCAGCGGCGAACATGGCGATGTCCGCATAGTCATAGACGGTATCCTTGATGGCGGCCGTGATGGCCAGCCGATAACCGCAGGAGGGCGGGTTGAGTTTGGGCCACAAGAAGCCCGGGGTATCGGTCAGGATGACGTTGTTGTCGAGCTTGATCCGCTGCTGGGACTTGGTTACCCCCGCCTCGTTGCCGGTGCGGGCGATGATGCGCCCCGCCAGGGTGTTGATCAGGGTGGATTTGCCCACGTTGGGAATGCCCATGATCATGGCGCGCACGCCGCGCAGCTCCAGATTGCGCTCCGGCAGCATCTCGTGGCAGAGGGTCAGCAGCTGCTTGATCTTCTCCGGCTCCTGCTGGGTCAGGGGCAGCGCCTTGATCCCCTTCTCCTGTTCCATGTGGGCCACCCACAGCGCAGTGATCTCGGGGTCGGCGAGATCCGCCTTGTTGAGCACCTTGATCACCGGAGTATCGCCGCGCAGCTCGGGCACCAGCGGGTTTTCGCTGGAGAAGGGAATGCGGGCGTCGAGCATCTCTATGATGACATCGACCTGGGGCATGACCTCGGCAATCTCTTTGCGGGCCTTGTGCATGTGGCCGGGGAACCAGTTGATGGACATATCCGTTACTCTCATCTAGGGACTGCGGGCGCGGGCTTGCGGTGGCGCGAGCGGCGGGCGATGGCGGACGCAGGGCGTCGCAAGGGGGCGCATTTTACCTGCACCCGCCCCGATTTGACAGGCCATTCTAGCCGCCAGCCGGCAAACCGGCCAGATTTTCGCCCGCCCCCTCCCCTCGTCAGCCGATCTGGCCAGCCCCGGCTATTGATAGATAAGTGATTGATACAACATAACATTCACGCAACACCTTCACCGGATTGTCATCCAGTTTCACTAAAAGTGTCATCTGCGACCTCTAGGCTGCGCTCAGGTTTTACAAGGAGCGAACCCCAATGAGAAAGATGGCAGGACTTGCATTGATGATCGGCGCCGCCCTGGCCGCCGGCTGCAACTCCAACAACGACAGCAGTACGCCCGAGCCCGGTGCCAAGAACGTGATCTTCTTCCTCGGCGACGGCATGGGTCTCAACACCCTGACCGCCGCCCGCATCTACGGCGTCGGTGAAGAGGGCAGCCTCACCATCGATACCCTGCCGGAGACGGCCTTCATCAAGACCTTCTCCCACGACTCTCAGGTGACCGACTCGGCCCCCTCCATGTCCGCCTACATGACCGGGGTCAAGAGCAACAACGGTGTCATCAGCATGGACGGCGATGCCACCCAGGAGAACGACTGCAGCAAGAGCGCCGGCAAGCCGGTCACCACCTTGCTGGAGCTGGCCAAGGCCGCCGGTCGCGGCACCGGCGTGGTTACCACCACCCGGGTGACCCACGCCACCCCGGCCGCCACCTACGCCCACCTCTGCAACCGGGATCTGGAAGCGGACATCGCCGCCCAGCTGGTACCCGGCGGCGCCGGTTACAACAGCGCCCTCAAAGAGGGAGTGGACGTGGTACTCGGCGGCGGCAGCAGCTTCTTCCGGCCCTTGGCCGACAAGGGCAAGCGCGAGGATGGCCGCAACCTCATCGACGAGATGAAGGCCAAGGGCTACCAGTTTGCCGCAACCCTGGACGAGCTGAACCAGGCCGATGCGAGCAAGCCGCTGCTGGGGCTGTTTGGCTCAAGCCACATGAAATATGACCTGGACCGACCCGCCAGCGAGCCCTCCCTGACCCAGATGACCCTGGCCGCCATCAAGCAGCTCAAGGACAAGAAACAGGGCTACTTCCTGATGGTGGAAGGGGGTCGCATCGACCATGCCCTGCACGACACCAACGCCAAGCGTGCCCTGCAGGACACCCTCGCCTTCGACAACGCCATCAAGGCGACCATCGACGAGGTGAAGAAAACCGATCCCGAGCTGAAAAACACCCTGATCGTGGTCACCGCCGACCATGACCACACGCTGGTGCTGAACGGCTACGCCAAGCGGACCGGCAAGACCACCGCCGACAATCCGGGCGTGCTCGGGCTGGTGAAGAACTATGAAACCGGTGAGCCGAGCAAGGATGCCGACGGCATGCCCTACACCATCATCGGCTTTGGCAACGGCTATAACCGGGTGGATGGTCCGCGCAGCAGTGTGGCGCCGCTGGACGACGCCACCGTCTCCGCCAATGACTATCACCAGGAGGTGGTGGTCAAGGTAGGCGAGATAGGCAACGAGACCCACGGCGGCACCGACGTCTTCCTCGGCGCCATCGGCCAGGGAGCGGAGAGCTTCCACGGCTCACTCGACAACACCGCCGTGTTCGGCAAGGTCAAGGCTGCGGCCGGGCTGTAAGGAGCATTCCCATGAAAAGCGTCATGAAACAAAAACTGCATAAAACCCTGATCAGCACGGCCCTGCTGGCCGCCCTCGGCGGCGCGGCCCAGGCACAGGCCAGCGACGCCAAGAACGTCATCCTGTTTATCGGTGACGGCATGGGCCCCACCGTGCTCACCGCCACCCGCCTCTACAAGGTGGGGGAAGAGGGCAATCTGGAGATAATGAAGCTGGCCCGCAGCGCCCGCATCAAGACCTTCTCCAACGATGCCCAGACCACCGACTCGGCCCCCTCCATGGCGGCCTACACCACCGGGGTCAAGATGAACAACGAGGTGATCGCCATGAGCAGCGACACCAAGGCCGTCGCGCCCGGCAAGGACGTCAACGGCAACAAGGGCATCAACAACTGCACCAGCGACAACGGCAAGCCGGTGCCCACCATTCTCGAGCTGGCCAAGGCAGCCGGCAAGTCGGTGGGGGCCGTCACCACCACGGAGCTGACCCATGCCACCCCGGCCGCCACCTATTCCCACATCTGCCATCGGGATGCCGCCTACGCCATCGCCGAGCAGGCGGTACCGGGCGGCGCCGGCTTCAACACCGCGCTGGGTGACGGGGTCGACGTGCTGATGGGGGGCGGCGCCAACCACTGGACGCCCTACAACAGCACCAGCAACAAGGGTGGCCGCGCCGACGGGCGGGATCTCACCGCCGAGCTGACTGCCCAGGGCTACCACTATGTCACCACCAAAGAGGAGCTCTCTGGGGTCAACTCGGGCAAGGTGCTTGGACTGTTCAGCGCCAAGTCCCACCTCGACTACGAGCTGGACCGGGTCGCCAAGGGGGCGGCAAGCACCCAGCCCTCCCTCTCGGAGATGACTGCCAAGGCAATCGATCTGCTCAGCCAGAACAGTCAGGGTTACTTCCTGATGGTGGAAGGGGGTCGCATCGATCACGCCCTGCACGGCACCAATGCCAAGCGCTCGCTCACCGACGCGGTGGCGCTCGACGAGGCGGTCAAGACGGCGCTCGGCAAGGTGGACTTGAAAGATACCCTGATCGTGGTCACCGCCGACCATGACCACACCATGACCATCAACGGCTACTCCGCCAAGGGCAACAAGGTGCTGGATCTGGTGAAAAACGGCGACGGCTCGACCCAGAACGACGTGGATGGCAAACCCTTCACCACCCTGGTGTTCGGCAACGGCCCCAACCGCGCCGACGTGCGCCCCACCCTCACCAGCGATCAGGTGATGGCGGACGACTACCTGCAAGAGACCGGGGTCAAGCTGGGCTCCGAGACCCACGGCGGCGGCGATGTGATGCTGTTTGCCGACGGCGCCGGCAGCAGCCGCTTCAAGGGCACCCTCGACAACACCAAGGTGTTCGGCAAGCTCAAGGAGGCGCTCGGTCTGTAAACGGCAGGGCCCGGCAAGGTGCCGGGCCCTGCTCGCTCGAGCGAGACGGTATGATGCGATACTTATTACCCTTGTGGCTGCTCACCAGCAGCCTCTCTTTTCCCCTCCTGGCCGAGGAGGTCCCCGATCTGGCCGCCCGCATCCACTATCAGGACAGGGTGACCAGCAGCGACGGCATCAGCAAGGAGAGCCAGTGGCAGGAGAAGTGGTTGCGGGTCGGCGACCAGGTGTGGAGCCAGCGGCTCATTCCCCTCCCCCTGGCCCGTGCCTACCACGCCGCCCACGATGCCACCCCGGGCCACAAGCACTTTACCCACCAGATGGCAGCGCGCTGGGTGACCCACAACCAGCAGGATGAGTTGCAACTGCGCTACGCCGACAACTGGCACAACCAGCTGGTGGAGGTACCGGAGGAGGAGTATGGCCAGGTGGCCTTCAAGCCCGACTGGCCCAGGATCCGCCACCTCATCAATCCGGCCCTGCTGCAGGAGATGACCCCCCTCGACGAGCCGGCCCCCGAGCAGGCCCGCTGGTATGAGAAGCGCGAGGGCAAGCAGCGCACCCGCATCCTCTGGTCGAGCCGCTGGCAGTTGCCGCTGGTGGTGGAGTCGGCCAGCCTCGACGGCTATCGCAGCTACCGGATGGAGGTGACCCTCAAATCCCTGCCCAAAGCTCTGCCCTGGCAGCAACTGGAGGGCTACCAGACTCTGGATCTGCGAGATTTCTTCGACTGACGCGACACCCCGAACAGGGTGGGCTGACTTGTGCCGACGGGGTGGTACACTCTGTGTACTCATCCCGGATCAGGTCTGCCATGCGAATTTCCGCTCTCCTGCTGCTGTTTTGCTCCCTGCTTTTTTCCGCCCTGCCGGCCCGGGCCGTGGTGGTCATCGCCGCCGAGATCCCGCCTTATGTGATCCGCTCCAATCAGGGGGCCCCGAGCGGCATGGTCATCGAAGTGCTGGAAGAGGCCGCCCGCCGGCTCAAGGAGCCGCTGACCATCGAACTGATGCCGCTGGCCCGCGCCCTCAGCCAGGCCCGCTATCGCCGGAATGTCTTGCTGGTGCCGCCGGTGCGCAGCCCCCAGCGCGCCCCTCAGTTTCTCTGGATTGTCCCCCTGATGGACGAGGCCTTCGTGCTGGTCAGCCATCGCCAGTACCACCCGACCCCCCTCACCATCAACGCCCTGCCCGGCCTCACCGTCGGCGTAATGCGCGGCTCCTTTGGCCAGAGCCTGCTGCGACCCTATCCGCAGGTGAAACAGGCACTGGTGGCCGAGGAGATCCACAACGCCGACAAGCTGGCACTGGGCCGCATCCAGGGCTGGGCGGTGGCCTGGAACAGCGCCCGCTACAACCAGCAGCAGGCCGGCCTGCCGGTGGCGGATCTGGTGCGCGGCGAAACCCTGCAACAGTCTCCCCTGTACCTGGCTGCCAGCCCCCATTTTCCAACCGCCGAGGCAACCCGCTGGTACCAGACCATCACCGCCATGCGCGACGACGGCAGCCTGGCGCGCATCATCAAGCAGTACGATTACCAGGCGCCCTGACAAGCTTGTCAGGAGAATTGCCAAAGCAGTTCAGAATGGTTATGGTATCCCCATGAAAGCGCTCATGATTTTGTCAAGTCAGCTCACACCCCGTTGAGCCCCCGCCCTCGCCCCTGACAGCGAGTCGTTGGGGGCATCGCATTCCCGATCTGTTTTTTCGTATCGCACTCTCTTTTTTCGGCCAGCTTGTCCGTCATCTTGGCCATCTGACCCATTGATAAGGAATATCTTATGAAACAGCCACATCTCGTGATTTCCAGCCTGGATCTCGACCGCATCGAGCAACTGCTCGGCAACCACCCCCAGCACCTGGCCCTGCAGGAGGAGCTGGACCGCGCCGAGATCCGCGAACCGGCCGACATGCCGCCGGACGTGGTGACCATGAACAGTACGGTGCGCTTCAAGATGCAGAGCAGCGGCAACGAATTCTGCCTGACCCTGGTCTACCCGCGGGACGTGCAGGGGGACGAGTCGAAGATCTCCGTGCTGGCGCCGGTCGGCAGTGCCCTGCTCGGGCTCAAGGTGGGTGACAGCATCGCCTGGCCGGGCCCGGCCGGTCGCACCATCCAGGTGGAGATCCTGGAGGTGGTCTATCAGCCGGAGCGTGCCGGCGAGCTGCACCGCTAACCCCCAGGGCACGCGCCGGCCTGCATGACGGCGCCGGGCGTGCCCCTGCAGCTGATCCCGATCAAGCTTTGCCACAGAAGTGGCGCCAATCCTGCCTTCCGACCCCGCTTTCACTTGAGCCGGGACGAGGGGGCAGGTATCTTGTTGGCCGCGCCAGCACCCTGGCCGCAGATTTCAGGCTGACATCATGATTAAGATTGCCCTCATCGACGATCACCAGATCGTCCGCTCCGGTTTTGCCCAACTGCTCAATCTCGAACCCGACCTGCGGGTGGTGGCCGAATTCGGCTCCGCCGCCGAAGCGCTGGCGGGACTGCCCGGCAGCGGGGTGCAGCTGTGCGTGTGCGACATCTCCATGCCGGATCAATCCGGGCTGGATCTGCTCAAGCGCCTCCCCTCGGGGCTGGCCGTGGTGATGCTCTCGGTGCACGACAGCCCGGCCCTCATCGAGCAGGCCCTGCAGGCCGGCGCCAAGGGATTTCTCTCCAAGCGCTGCAGCCCGGACGAGCTGATCGCCGCGGTGCGCACCGCCGCCCACGGCGGCTGTTACCTCACCCCTGACATCGCCCAAAAGCTCGCCTGCAACAGCCAGGATCCCCTCACCAATCGGGAGCGGGAGGTGGCCCAGCTGCTGGCGCGAGGGCTGGAGGTGAAGGCCATCGCCGAGCAGCTCGGCCTCTCCCCCAAGACGGTGCACGTGCACCGCGCCAACCTGATGGACAAACTCAAGGTCAGCAACAACGTGGAGCTGGCCCACCGCATGCTGGACAGCTGGTGATCGCTCGTCTGGCCAGCTATGTCGCCATCTCGCTGGCGGCCTGCTTCATCTTTGCCGCCGGCTGGTTTTGCCTCTGGAGCATAGGCCTGCACCTGGCGGGCTCCCCCATGCTGGCGGCCCTGCTGTTCCCCTTCGGCCTGCGTCTTGGGCTACTCTTGCAAAGCCCGCTCGCCTACTGGCCGCCGCTGCTGCTGTGCGAATCCCTGCTGCTCTACTGGCTCAACCAGGAGGTGGGACTGCCGCTGTGGCCGCTCATTCAGGCGGGCAGCCTGCTCACCCTGCTGCCGCTGCTCATCGCCCGCCGCCAGCCGGTGCGCAACGACTGGCAGCAGCTGCTGGTGCTGCTGGCCACCGTCACGGTGGCGGCCGGGCTGCAGTCGCTGCTCTGGCACCTGGCCGGCGAGGATGGCCTCACCGCCCTGCTGCTCACCCTCACCGGCGGGCTGACCCTCACCTCCACCTGCATGCTGATCTGGCACTACCTCACCCGCGCCACCTGGGTGCCGCTCGGTCCTGCGCTGGTGGATCAGCCGGTGGACTGGCGCTTTCGTCACCTGGTTTGGTATCTGCTGCTGTTCGTGCTGAGCCTCTGGCTGCAGCTCGGCCTGCCGGCCTCGCTGGTGCGCTTCACCCCGTTTTGCCTGGCCATTCCCATCATGGCCATGGCCTGGCGCTACGGCTGGCAAGGGGCCCTCCTCGCCACCCTGATGAACACGGTGGCGCTGATGGCCGGTCAGGCCTGGCACGATCACCCCCTCGATCTGCTGCTCTCCCTGCTGGCCCAGAGCCTCACCGGCCTGCTGCTCGGCGCCGGCATCCAGCGCCAGCGCGAACTCAACCAGGCGCTGACCCGCCAGCTCGCCCACAACCGCCAGCTCACCGAGCGGCTGCTGGAGAGCGAAGAGAGCATCCGCAAGGAGGTGGCGCGCGAGCTGCACGATGACATCGGCCAGACCATCACCGCCATCCGCACCCAGGCCGGCATCGTACGCCGGTTGGCGCCTGACAACGCCGGGGTGGGCCAGAGCAGCGCCCTTATCGAGACCCTGTCGCTTGGCATCTACGACGCGGTGCGCGGCCTGCTCGGCCGGCTGCGTCCCCGCCAGCTCGACGACATGAGCCTGGAGCAGGCGGTGCGCGCCCTGCTGCGCGAGCTGGAGCTGGAGCGCCGCGGTATCGTCACCCGGCTGGAGTGGCAGCTGGCGGACGCCGGGCTCTCCGATGCCCAGCGGGTCACCCTGTTTCGGGTCTGTCAGGAGGGGCTCAACAACGTGGTCAAACACGCCAACGCCAGCTCGGTCACCATCCGGGCCCAGCGTCAGGGCGAGCGATTGACCCTGCTGCTGGAAGACGATGGCTGCGGCCTGCCCGAGCACCGCCCCCCCCAGGGCTACGGCCTGCTCGGCATTCGCGAGCGGGTGCAGGCGCTGGGGGGCTCGCTGCAGCTCTCCTGCGTACACGGCACCCAGCTGACCGTGACCCTGCCCGATCGCAAACGGGAGGAGAACCATGCATAAGCCCACTCTCCGGCCGGGAGCGCTTCCATGCTGAGCTTTATGCGCAGTACGCCGCCCCAGCCCCTCCTCCGCGATCAGGCCGAGATCGACGCCTGTTATCGCCACTGGCGACTGCACATACTGCTGACCATGTACCAGGGCTACGCGGTCTTCTACTTCACCCGCAAGAGCTTCAACTTCGCCATGCCGGACATGCTGGCCAGCGGCATGCTGGCCAAGGCCGACATCGGAATGCTGTGGACCCTGTTCTACATCACCTACGGCTGCTCCAAGTTCTTCTCCGGCATCATCAGCGACCGCGCCAATCCGCGCTACTTCATGGGCCTCGGCCTGATGGCGACCGGGGTCATCAATATCCTGTTCGGGCTCTCGTCGTCGCTGTGGCTGTTTGCCGCCCTCTGGGTGGCCAACGCCTTCTTCCAGGGCTGGGGCTGGCCACCTTGCTCCAAGCTGCTCACCAGCTGGTACTCGCGCAGCGAGCGCGGCTTCTGGTGGTCGGCCTGGAACACGGCCCACAACGTGGGCGGCGCACTCATCCCCCTCATCGTCAGCACCCTCGCCCTGCAGCACGGCTGGCGCTACGGCATGATAGTACCCGGTCTTATCGCCATCCTTGCCGGGCTGTTTCTCTGCTGGCGGCTGCGGGATACCCCGAGCGCCATGGGGCTGCCCACGGTGGGCGAGTGGCGCAGCGATGCGCTGGAGCTGGCCCAGCAGACTCAGGATGCGGGGCTCTCCCATCGCCAGATCCTGCGCAAATACGTGCTCGGCAACCCCTATATCTGGCTGCTGGCCTGCTGCTACGTGCTGGTCTACGTGGTGCGCACCGCCATCAACGACTGGGGCAACCTCTACATGACCGAGCAGCGCGGCTTCAATCTGATGAGTGCCAACTCGGCCATCTCCATGTTCGAGGTGGGGGGCTTTATCGGTGCCCTGGTGGCGGGCTGGGGATCGGACAAGCTGTTCAACGGCAACCGCGGGCCCATGAACCTCATCTTCGCGGTGGGGATATTGCTCTCGGTGGGGTCGCTCTGGCTGATGCCCTTCTTCAGCTACGTGATGCAGGCGGCCTGCTTCTTCACCATCGGCTTCTTCGTGTTCGGCCCCCAGATGCTGATCGGCATGGCGGCGGCGGAGTGCTCCCACAAGAACTCTGCGGGGGCCGCCACCGGCTTCGTCGGCCTGTTCGCCTACATGGGGGCGGCGCTCTCTGGCTATCCGCTGGCCAAGGTGATGGAGATCTGGCACTGGCAGGGCTTCTTCGTGGTCATCTCGGTGGCGGCCGGCGTCTCCGCCCTGTTGCTGCTCCCCTTCCTCAAGGCGCAGGCCCCCCGCCCTCGCGAGGCGGCCTGACTCACTCCGGCCGGCAGACCCGTCTCTTGATTTGATCGCGGCGCAGCCGGTCTGCGCCTGCCACCCACACCTCTTTGCCTATCTCCTTTACCACTCATATGAAGCTGATTGTTGGCGCTCGCCAGCCGGCTGAGCAGCAATTGGCACCGCTGACGGCGGGTCTCCTTGTAACAAAATGTGCTGAATACATTTTGGGCTTGAACCCGCCCCATTAGATAGATATGTTGTTTTCGTGTGATTTTATGAGTGTCGCCACGGGGAAAATGCGCCACTAACCTATTGAGTCATCTGGCACAATCGGCATTTGGTACATTTTTCACTCAGCTGGCGGCGAATAGAATCCCATATGGGGCTTTCGCCTCGATCAAGACAATAATCCTGTCTTGCCCTGTTGCCGGATGCAGCAGTCTCTTGTGCCACGGAGTCGCACGGGATCAGGTTCAAGGCTGAACACACTTTTGACAGAGACGTCACTTATGATCAAAAAACTCATTCTCTCTACCCTGCTGCTGTGCGGGCTGGCCAACGCGGCCCCCAGTTCCACCCTGGATGCCGTGCTGGAGCGCGGCGTGCTGCGGGTCGGTTTCGACGCCGGCTATCAACCCTTCGAGATGACCAACAAGCAGGGCCAGTACATCGGCTTTGACGTGGATCTGGCCAAGCTGGTCGCCAAGGAGATGGGCGTCAAGGTGGAGTTCGTCAACACCGCCTGGGATGGCATCATCCCGGCGCTCTTGACCGACAAGTTCGACGTCATCATGGGCGGCATGACCGTCACCCCCCAGCGCAACCTGCGCGTCAACTTTGCCGACCCCTACATCGTGGTCGGGCAGACCATAGTCGTGCGCAAGGACAAGGCCGGCGAGATCAAATCCTTCACCGACCTCAATGACCCCAAGTACAAGATCGCGGTCAAGCTCGGCACCACCGGCGAGCAGGCGGTCAAACGCCTGATCCCGAAAGCCACCCTGCTGCAGTTTGAAACCCAGGATGACGCCAAGCTGGAAGTGATCAACGGCAAGGTAGACGCCTTCGTCTACGACCTGCCCTACAACGCCATCTTCGCCTCCCAGAACAAGGGCGCCGTGGTGCATCTGGACAAGCCGTTCACCTTCGAGCCGCTGGCCTGGGCCATCCGCAAGGGGGATCAGGACACCCTCAACTGGTTCAACAACTACCTGCGCCAGATCAAGGGCGACGGCAGCTACGACCGCCTCTACAAGAAGTGGTTCGAATCCACCGCCTGGCTTGATCAGCTCAAGTAACCTCGCAAGGGGCGGCCCGCCGCCCCTTCACGCAGATCCCCACACAATAACTACAACGAGGTTGCGACAGTGCACAACCCAACAAGACAGATGGAAAAACAACCCAATCAACTGCTCTGGCACGGCGTCTTCCTGCTGATCGTGCTGGCCGCCCTGTTCGGCATCTACAAGGCCGTGCAATCGGTGGATTACACCTGGCGCTGGGAACGGATCCCCCAATACATCGCCTATCAGGCGGAGCAGAAAAATTACGCCGAGTTCGACGGCACCGTGGTTGCCGGCACCACCGCGGCCGACAAGGGCAAGCTGTTCCTGCAAAACGATCTCGATCCCAACCAGCGCCAACCCATCGCCGCCAGCGGTGGTCAGGTGGCGCAAGGGGATACCGTCTTTCGCGGCGACACCCTTGACACCCAGCTGAGCTGGACCGCCGGCCCCATCGCCTGGGGCGTCTGGATGACCATCAAGCTCTCGCTGGTGGCGGGCATCTTTGCCATCCTGCTCGGCACCCTGGCGGGGCTGGCCCGGCTCTCCCCCAATCCGGCCTTGCGCAACCTAGCGGTCACCTATGTGGAGCTGATCCGCGGCACCCCGCTGCTGGTGCAGATCTTCATCGTCTACTTCTTCATCGGCACAGTGCTGAACCTCGACCGATTTACCGCCGGGGTGGCGGCACTGGCGGTCTTCACCGGCGCCTACGTAGCGGAAATCGTCCGGGCCGGCATCAGCTCCATCCACAAGGGGCAGATGGAGGCGGGTCGCAGCCTTGGCATGACCTCGGCCCAGACCATGCGCTACGTCATCCTGCCGCAGGCCTTCAAGCGGGTATTGCCGCCGCTGGCGGGCCAGTTCATCAACCTTATCAAGGACTCCTCCCTGGTCTCGGTCATCTCCATCACCGATCTCACCAAGGCGGGGCGCGAGGTGGTGAGCTCCACCTTCAGCCCGTTCGAGGTGTGGTTCACCGTGGCCCTGCTCTATCTGGTGCTGACCGGCACTCTCTCCTTCCTTGTACGCCGTCTGGAGGTGAAATATGCGCGCAGCAACTGATCCGATTATCAAGGCAAGCTCAGTGGAGAAGTTCTACGGCAGCGAGGTGCACGCCCTCAAGAACGTCAGCACCCAGGTGGCCGAAGGGGAAGTGGTGGTGATCGTGGGCCCCAGTGGCTCGGGCAAATCCACCTTCCTGCGCACCCTCAACCAGCTGGAGACTATCAACGACGGCCAGATCGTGGTGGATGGCATCAGCCTGACCGAGCCTGGCGACGTCAACAAGCTGCGAGAAGAGGTGGGCATGGTGTTCCAGTCCTTCAACCTCTTCCCCCATCTGAGCGTGCTGGACAACATCTGCCTCGCGCCGCAAAAGGTGCGCGGGCTGTCGCGCAAGGATGCCGAGGACAGAGCCAAGGCCCTGCTGCTCAAGGTGGGGCTCTCCAACAAGGCCCAGAGCTACCCCTCCCAGCTCTCCGGCGGCCAGCAGCAGCGGGTGGCCATCGCCCGGGCACTCGCCATGCAGCCGCGCATCATGCTGTTTGACGAGCCCACCAGCGCACTCGACCCCGAGATGGTGGGCGAGGTGCTGGACGTGATGAAGGGGCTGGCCCGCGAGGGGATGACCATGGTGGTGGTCACCCACGAGATGGGCTTTGCCCGGGAAGTGGCGGATCGGGTGCTGTTCATGGAGAGCGGCGAGCTGCTGGTGGACGAGAAGCCGGCGGATTTCTTCGACAATCCCCCCTCCCCGCGCCTGCGCCAGTTCCTGAGCCAGGTGCTCTAAGGGATAACGCTCAAAAAGAAAGAGGGAGCCCATGGCTCCCTCTTTGCGTTGATACCCTGGCGACAGCATCTATTTTGTCGCGTTGCGTTTTGCTTCATCCAGCATGGTTTGCAGTGCCGGCATGTTGCGCTCGGCCAGGGATTTACCCACCAGCGAGCTCTCCTGAAAGATGGCCGGCATGGTATCCAGGGATTTTTTTCCGACCGGGCTCTGATAGAAGGCGATCAGCTCCTTGAGCTCGGCCTCGGTGAAATGCTTGCGATAGATGGCGGCCACCTCGGCACTCATGGCCGGCCAGGAGAGATAACGGGCAAACCAGGCCTCCAGTACATCACGGTGCTGGGCCAGCTCCTGTGCATGTTCACCGGCGCCCCGAATGATCAGCGGGATCATCTGTGCCTGCATCTGGGCCTGCAGCTGCTCCGCCTGCTGCTCGCTGTTGAGCAGACTGACCAGCTCCTGAGCGGGATCGGCCCACACTCCGCCACTCCACAACAGGGCGATCACAGCCCCTCTTTTCACCCACTGCATAACTGCCTCATCAGCCATTTGAAAACAACAGGTTACATTGAATTTTCAAACAGACCAGTCGCCAGATGGTGGTGAGGCATGAGGGAATGCGGTTGTCATATGGGCAAGATCAAGCTGGCCATAAAAGCAACAGAGGGACTCATAGTCCCTCTGTTGCTTGGCCGACACGACAGGAAGGCTGAATCTGACCGGCTCCACCATCAGTTCAGCGCGGGGACTTTCCCAGGTATTGCTCCACTATGGTCCGGATCCCGTCCCGCTTCTTGAGTTCGTAGAGATGCTTGTCGAACTGCTCGACAAAGTCCTCCTTGAAGTCGAACTCCCCCTTGCGGCTGTAGCCGAGAAACCCCTGCTCCCGGCTGAGCACGGGCCCCTGCTTGAGCTGGGACATGTCGGCCACCGCCAGCTGGTTGCCCTTGATCATGCTGAGCAGCTCATAGAGCAGCGAGAGCCGGTCGTTGACGGTGCAGTCCACCCGGCCGCGCACGATCTTGAGCAGGTTCTCCCGGTTGCTCTTCACCTCTTCCAACCCGATCTTCTGCTCTTTGATGGCCTGCCAGAAGGGGGCGCCGCCGATGGTAAAACCGGCATTCATGCCAAAGCGCAGGCCATAGTAGTCGGTCGGGAACTGCGCCTGCGGGGTATTGACGGCCACCCCGGCGCCGCACATCACCACCAGCTCCTCGTCGAGCAGGGGCTGGGAGTAGGGCCACATCCAGGGACGACCATCGGGCTGGTAGTAGGGCGGGAAGATGGCGAAGGCACTGCCCTGCTCCACCATGCTCAGACCCCGTCGCCAGGGCATGGCCTTGATCACCACCTCGTAGCCATCCATGGAGGCCGCCACGCTGCGCACTATGTCGGCATAGATCCCCTTGACCTCCTCTCCCTCCTGCCAGGAGTAGGGGGGATAGTTGGCATCGGCCAGGATCTCGACCCGGGTCTTGGCCTGCGCCAGCAGGCAGACCCCCATCAACAAGCAACACCACAGCCACATCATCTGCCACTCCAGAGGTAGAAAGCTTCATCAAGCATAGTCACTGCACCCGCCGCTCAGGGGGTCGTCATACCAATTGATGGGCCGCCGCTGGCCACATGCCACATCCAGCTCCAGATGAACACACCCACTGCAGCAAAATGTTAATGAAAGTTTGCATTCATCCTTTATGCTGGAGAGCAATTGCTCTGACTGGATGCCCGACATGGATGTGCAACTGCTCCTGCTCTACCTCTCGCCGATCTTTGTGGCCTTTATCGGCTGGGAGATGCTCTACCTGCGCAAGCATGGCGCCGCCTTTCCCAGCGCCGGATATCAGTGGAGGGATCTCTTCGCCAACGCCACCCTGGCGCTGATGCATCAGGGGGGCGACGCGCTGGCGGCCATCGCCATCGCCTACCTCTACGACGCCCTCTGGGGCTGGCGGCTGCTCAACATAGAGCTGAACGTCTGGAGCCTGTTGCTGCTCTTCCTGCTGCAGGATCTCTGCTACTGGCTGTTCCACTTCGCGAGCCACCATGTGCGCTGGCTCTGGGCCTCCCACGTGGTGCACCACAGCTCGGAGCGGCTCAACCTCTCCACCGCCTTTCGCCAGAGCCTGATGTACCCGGTCTCCGGCATGTGGCTGTTCTGGATCCCCATGATCCTCATCGGCTTCCCGCCCGAGGCGGTGGTGGCCACCGTGCTCTTGAGCCTGGGCTTCCAGTTCTTCGTCCACACCCAGGTGGTGGGCAAGCTTGGCTGGCTGGAGTGGATCTTCAACACCCCCTCCCACCACAGGGTGCACCACGCCAGCAACGCCAAATACATCGATCGCAACTTCGCCGGGGTGCTCATCATCTGGGACAGGCTGTTTGGCACCTTCGTGGAAGAAGACCCGACCGAGCCGTGCCGCTTCGGCATCACCAAGCCCATTCACAGCTTCAACCCGCTCACCCTCACCTTCCATGAGTGGCGCGACATGCTGCGGGACGCCCAGGGCCTCCCCTGGCGCCAGAAGCTCGCGGTGCTGTTCGGCAAGCCGGTCGGCCCCGCCAGCCACTGAGCACGCACTCACTGCAAGTAACCCGCACAGACAAAAAGAGAGCGCCCAAAGGCGCTCTCTTGCATTGCCGGTCACAACCCGGTCAGACGTGGGCAAAGGACCAGACGGCGGGAATGAGGCTCAGCAGCGTCACCCCGGCCAGCAACCGCTCGCGTCCGCTGAGTCGCAGTTCGGCCCCCAGCTGGCGCCGGCTGTAGAGGAACAGCAGCAGACCCGGCCCATAGAGCAGCAAGGAGAGCAGCAGATACTCCACCCCGGCGGCGTAGAGCAGCCAGAGGCCGTAACCGCTCGACACCAGCGCCACCGCTCGCATCAGACCATTGCCCTCCCTACGCAAGGAGAGCTTGAGCAGGAACAGGCCGATCAGCAGATAGGGCACCAGGATCATGGAGGTGGAGACGAGCAGCAGGTTGGTGTAGCCCTTGCCGAGCAGCCACACCAGCAGCAGGCAGCCCTGCACCGTCAGGCTGGTGAGCCAGAGCGAGGCGATGGGGGTGCCGTTGCGATTCTGGCGCCGGAAGATGGCCGGGAAGGCGCCATGGCCCGCCGCGCTGAACGGCACCTCGGCCGAGAAGAGGGTCCAGCTCACGTAGGAGGCCAGCACCGACACGATAAGGCCGGCGCTGATGAGCAGCTTGCCCCAGGAGCCGGTCATCTGGGCCATCAGTCCCGCCATGGAGGGGTTGGGCAGGGCCGCGAGCTCGGGGCGGCTCAATATCCCGAGCGCCAGCACCGAGATGAGCACATAGAGCAGCAGCGCCAGCACCACCCCGAGCACGGTGGCCGTGCCCACGTCCCGCCGGTTTCTGGCCCGGGCCGACAGCACCGCCGCCCCCTCGATGCCGGTGAAGACCCAGAGGGTGATCAGCATGGTGTTGCGCACCTGCTCGGAGACCGGCGTCGCCAGGGAGCTACCCTGCTGATCCGCCGCGAAGGTGACCGGATCAAACCAGTAGCAGGCGAACAGGATGAACAGCAGCAGCGGCAGGCTCTTGGCCAGGGTCGCCACCAGGTTGAACAGGGCCGCCTGCTGCACGCCGCGGGCCACCAGCAGGTGCACTGCCCAGAGGATGCAGGACTCGCCGACAAAAGCCGCCAAGGTGTTGCCCTCGCCAAACCAGACCCGCTCCGGCGTGTCGACGAAGCTGCCCAGCGCCGCGAAGGCGATCACCAGATAGCCCACCACGCCGATGGTGGCACAGAGCCAATAGCCCCAGGCGGAGAAGAAGCCCACCAGATCGCCGAAACCGGCGCGGGCATAGCTGTAGATGCCGCCATCGAGCTCCGGCCTTAAGCGCGACAGATAGAGAAAACTCATGGCGAGCGCCAGGATGCCGACCCCGGTGACGGCCCAGCCGATCAGCACGGCGCGCGCGCCGGCCACCTCGGCCATGTTCTGCGGCAGACTGAAGATCCCCGCCCCCACCATGGAGCTGAACACCAGTGCGGTGAGGGACCAGAGCCCGATCTTGCTCTCTTTCATGGGCGCTCCTTAGCGCAGCCGGCTGGCCAGCGCCTCAATGTGTTCCGGACCGATGCCGCAGCAGCCGCCGATGAGGTTTGCCCCGGCCGCGCGCCAGCGCTCCGCCCAGCCCAGATAATCCAGCGGCCCCAGATCGGTGCGGATCTCGTCCAGCCCGTCGTTGGCGGTCGCCTCCTTGGGCTGGGGCGGGAAGGCGTTAGCATAGGCGCCGAGACGAATGTCGGTGCGATCCTGCGCCTGCAAGCCGACCCTGGCCACCTTGAGCGCGGCGTCGATCACCTCGGGCTGGCAGCAATTGAACAGGATGGCATCCACCCCGGCCTCGGCCAAGGCGGCGACGGCATCCGCCACCCGCTCGCCGGAGCGCAGGGTCGGCTCACTGCCCGGCGCCTCGTCTTCCAGGGTGAAGGAGACCCAGAACGGCTTGCCATCCTCGGGCAGCAGGGCCCGGATGGCCAGCGGCTCGGCGATGAGGCTCATGGTCTCCGCCAGCCAGAGATCCACTCGGGGGGAGAGCGCCCGGACAAGCGGGGTCGCCAGCTCGCTCACCCGGCCCGCGTCGAACAGGTCGGCGCGGTAGGAACCAAACAGCGGCGGCAAGGAGCCGGCCACCTGCACGCTGCCTGCCTGTTCGTCAGCCACCTCGCGGGCCAGCTGACCGGCCAGCGCCGCCAGCCGCTCCCCCTCTGCCGCAAAGCGCGCCTCACCGATATGAAACGGCACCAGCGCATAGCTGTTGGTGGTGATGACCCGGGCCCCGCTCGCCACATAGGCCCGGTGCACCTCGCGCACCGTCTCGGGGGCCTCCATCAGGGCCAGCGCCGACCACTCCGGCTGGCGAAACGGCGCGCCCCGCCGTGCCAGCTCCCGCCCCATGCCGCCATCCAGTATCCACAATGCCTGCGTATCCATCTGTCACGTCTCTTGTTGTGTTGTTGTCTTGTTGTGCGGGTCTGTGCGCTTTATCCGTTGCGCCTGCCCCGGCGGCGCGGCAACCCGTCGCCATCGTCACCCCGAACAAATTAGCCATAAAAACATATGGATGTTTAGATGGCCAAAACAAGATAAAGCAAAGCCCGCCCGACGGCAACCGGCATCACCGCAAAACCACAAAAGGCAGAAAAACAAGAGGCCACCCTAAGGTGGCCTCTTGTGACAACAGATGAACTGGCGGCTCAACGCCCGGCCAGTACCCGCTTGGTCTGTTTGACCCAATCGGAGACCCGACCCTGCTGGGGATACCCCTGCCAGATCTGCTCCCACTGGGCGGGGCTGAGCGGGCGACCCAACCGGCGCTGCACCCCGGCATAGAGGTAGTCGTGGGCCGTGGTACGGGCCTGGGCAGAGGTGAGGAACTTGGCCACCGGGTCGGTCAGGCGCACGTCCCGCATGCCAAGCAGCGGATAGTCGCTGTGCACCGCCGCCAGCATGGTCTCGCGCATGGCCGACTCGATGTAGCCGCGGGCAAACAGGGCGGTCACCGACTCGAGCGACCCCTGATCCGGGCCGTGATACTCCTCGTCGAACACCGGACTCGGCTCCGCCACGGCGCTTTGCACCACCGCATCGGGATCCGGCTGCGGCATGACCACGGCTGCCTTGGGAGCGGCCGGTTTGGCTACCGTGGTCGCCTTGCGCGGTGCGCTCTGGCTGCAGGCACCGAGTGCCAAGGCGAGCGCCACACAGCCCAGCGCACGGGAATGAGACTGCATCTTCATGATTGCTAACGAGCTCCTTTTACGATTCCTGAGCGGGCTTGTCGGCCGCCGTGGCCTCTACCCGGGTGACCAGCAGCTGGTCAATCTTGTAGCTGTCGATGTCCACCACTTCAAACTTGTAACCGGCGTATTTGACCGAGTCGGTTCGCTTGGGGATCTTGCGCAGCATGTACATGATGAAGCCGGCGATGGTTTCATAATTCTGGTTTTCCGGGAACTCCTCGATGTCGAAGGCACGCATCACGTCGGAGATGGGGGTAACCCCGTCCACCAGCCAGGAGTTCTCGTCCCGCTGCACTATCTGCTCTTCCACCACGTGGGTGGCCCACTCGCCCATGACGGTGCTCATCAGGTCGTTCATGGTGACGATCCCCACCACCAGGGCGTACTCGTTCATCACCACCGCGAAGTCGCCGCGATGGTTCTTGAAGTACTCCATCGCCTCGTAGAGGTTCAGGGTGTCGGGGATGATGATGACGTTCTGTACCAAGGAGCCGCTGTTGAGATCGATGCTCTGGCCGCTGATGACCCGGATCAGCAGCTCCTTGGAGTCGACGAAGCCCTTGATGCTGTCGAGGTTGTGGTCGCACACCAGGAACTTGTTGTGGGGGTGCTCGGCGATCTTGGCCTTGATGCTCTCCTCCCCCTCTTGCAGGGTGAAGTAGATGAGGCTCTCGCGCGCGGTCATGGCGGACGTGACGCCGAGGGACTGCAGCTCGAACACGTTCTCGATGAGCTGGTGCTCCTCGCGCTGGATGACGCCCGCTTCGGCGCCCGCATCCATCACCGCATAGATGTCGTCGGAGGTGATCTCGTCGTTGCGCACCATGGAGATGCGCAGCAGGCGGAACAGGCCGTTGGCCATGCCGTTGAACAGCCACACCAGCGGCATCAGCAGGGTGACGCACAGCAGCATGGGGCGCACCACCACCACGGCGATCCGCTCCGGCATGGTCATGGCGAGGCGCTTGGGCATCAGATCGGCGATGAGAATGAACATACCGGTGACGAACACGAAAGAGGTCGCCGAGCTGATTTCACTCAGCCAGGGCCCCTGATAGAACTCGGAGACCAGCTCCTTGATGGCCGGGTTCAGGGCGGATTCGCCCAGGATACCGCCCAGGATGGCGACGGTATTGAGCCCGATCTGCACCACGGTAAAGAAGTTGCCCGGCTGGGCCTGCAGTGCCAGTACCTTTTCGGCATGGCGGTTGCCCTCATCGGCCATCACCTGCAACTTGATCTTGCGGGAGGCGGCGAGGGATATCTCGGAGAGGGAGAAGAACACGCTGCCGGCAACCAGCAGCATCAGGAAAAATAAACTATCGGCAAAACTCATGATTAACCTATTGCTACACCCGTCTTAGCACAAGACGGCAAACTGGGTCCGGGAGACCGGACCGTGAGTCGATCCGGGACTCACACAGGGGGCATATTCTAGCAGAAAAGCGCCAGTCGGGTGGCGATATCTTGCACTGACTGAAAAGGCAACAAAAAAGGCGCTCAAAGCGCCTTTTTATTCATTTCAGACTCACCCTTTCCCCAGCAGGGTGCCCAGGTCGTCTGCCTTGGTGTGGCGCACGTCCTTGCCTTTCACGTAGTAGACGATGTATTCGCAGATGTGCTGGCAACGATCGCCGACCCGCTCGATGGCCCGCGCCGCCCACAGCACGTTGAGCACCTGCGGTATGGTGCGCGGATCTTCCATCATGTAGGTCATCAGCTCGCGGATGATGGATTCGTACTCCCGGTCCACCTTGTCATCTTCCTTGTAGACCGCCAGCGCAGCATCGAGATCCATGCGGGCGAAGGCGTCCAGCACGTCGTGCAGCATCTTGATGGTGCGGCGGCCCATGTTCTCCAGCGACACCAGCGGCGGCTGCGGTTTGTTGGCGTTGTCGGTCAGCATGCGGGCGATCTTGTCCGCCACATCGCCGATGCGCTCAAGGTCGGTGATGGTCTTGATGATGGCCATCACCAGCCGCAGGTCGGAGGCAGTAGGCTGGCGCTTGGCGATGATACGGGTGCACTCCTCGTCGATCGCCACTTCCATGGCGTTGACGTTATGGTCGTTGGCCACGATCTTGCGCGCCGCCTCCAGATCCTGATCGTGGATCGCCGCGATGGCGTCGGTCAGCTGCTGCTCCACCAGCCCGCCCATCACCAGCACCTGGTTGCGCACGCTCTCGAGCTCGGCATTGAACTGACCGGAGATGTGTTTGTTGAGGTTCATATTGTCCATACCAATAATCCTTGATGCTCCGAGTATGCCTTAGTCGTTGAACTGACGGGTAATCTGTTTGTTGATGCTCATCTTGCTCATCCCCATAACCCTTGTTGCACCAACACGCCCTAGTCGTTGAACTGACCGGTAATCTGTTTGTTGATGCTCATCTTGCTCATCTCCATCGCCAGCATCCCTTAGCCGTAACGACCGGTGATGTAGTCTTCGGTCTTCTTCTTGGCCGGGGTGGTGAAGATGGTGTTGGTGTCCGAGTACTCGATGAGCTCGCCCATGTACATGAAGGCGGTCTGATCCGAGACCCGCGCCGCCTGCTGCATGTTGTGGGTGACGATCACCACGGTGAACTGGCTCTTGAGCTCGTTGATCAGCTCCTCGATGGTGAGGGTGGAGATGGGGTCGAGCGCCGAGGTCGGTTCATCGAGCAGCAACACTTCCGGCTCGATGGCGATAGCGCGGGCAATCACCAGACGCTGCTGCTGACCACCGGAGAGGCCGAAGGCGTTGTCGTGCAGGCGATCCTTCACCTCGTCCCACAGGGCCGCGCCGCGCAGGGAGCGCTCGGCCGCCTCGTCCAGAGTGCGTCTGTCGTTGATGCCCTGCAGGCGCAGGCCGTAGACCACGTTCTCGTAGATGGACTTGGGGAAGGGGTTCGGGCGCTGGAACACCATGCCCACCTGACGGCGCAGGGCGGAGACATCGACGCTCTTGTCGTAGATGTTGTGGCCGTGCAGCTGGATCTCGCCCTCGATGCGGCAGATCTCCACCAGGTCGTTCATCCGGTTGATGCAGCGCAGCAGGGTGGACTTGCCGCAGCCGGAGGGGCCGATAAAGGCGGTGACCTGGCCCTTGGGGATCTTCATGTTGACGTTGAACAGCGCCTGCTTGCTGCCGTAGTACAGGTTGAGATCCTTCACCTCCAGCGCGGTCTGCTCCGGGCTCAGGTTGAGCAGGTCGGTCGCGGTGTGCTGGGTCGCTGCGGTCGTTACGTTGATCATCTGTTACCTCAAAATCTGTCGGTGGCGGCGGGCATTCTCATTGCCCGCGGCCGGAACGCTTGGCTGGCAGGAAACCCTGTTCCCTGCCCGTCTCTGTAGTGGCTGGCCTATCAATGCTCCAGCGACCGGAATTTCTCCCGCAAATGGTTGCGGATGCCCATCAGGCTCATCGTCATCAATGTTCCAAAGAACGGAACTTCTCACGCAGGTGGTTGCGGATACCGATGGCCGTCAGGTTGAGGCCGACGATCACCGTCACCAGCAGGAAAGAGGTGGCGTAGACCAGGGGACGCGCCGCCTCGACGTTGGGGCTCTGGAAGCCGACGTCATAGATGTGGAAGCCCAGGTGCATGAACTTGCGCTCCACGTGCAGATACGGGAAGTTGCCGTCCATCGGCAGGGTCGGCGCCAGTTTCACCACCCCTACCAGCATCAGCGGCGCCACCTCACCGGCCGCACGCGCTATCGCCAGAATGAGGCCGGTCATGATGGCCGGGCTCGCCATGGGCAGCACGATGCGCCACAGGGTCTCGGCCTGGGTGGCCCCCAGTGCGAGGGACCCCTGACGGATGGTGCTCGGGATCCGGGCCAGCCCCTCTTCGGTGGAGACGATCACCACCGGCAGGGTCAGGATGGCCAGGGTCAGCGCCGACCAGATGACGCCAGGGGAGCCAAAAGTCGGGCTCGGCAGCGCTTCCGGATAGAAGAGGCGGTCTATGCTGCCACCCAGGGTATAGACGAAGAAGCCCAGACCAAACACGCCGTACACGATGGAGGGCACGCCCGCCAGGTTGATCACCGCGATGCGGATGATCTTGGTCAGGCTGTTCTTGCCCGCGTACTCGTGCAGGTAGACCGCTGCGATGACCCCCAGCGGAGTCACTATGATCGCCATCAGGAACACCATGAAGACGGTGCCGAAGATGGCCGGGAACACCCCGCCCTCGGTGTTGGCCTCGCGCGGATCGTCGGAGACGAACTTGCCGATCTGGTGGAACCAGTAACCCACCTTGGCCGGCAGGCTCATGTCGTTGGGCCACACCACGTCCAGCACCTTGGACATGGGCATGGTCACCAGCTCGCCACGCATGTCCTTGACCGTGATGCTGTCTCTGTCTGCCTGGGCACGCAGGGAGAAGAGCTCTTTTTCCAGCACCTGATAACGATCGTTGAGGGCCTGACGCTCGCTCGCCAGCTCGGCTTTAAGCTGATCGGTCAGCTTGTCGTCCAGCTCGGCCTTGCGCTCTTTGAGGCGCAGCCGCTCCAGCTGATAGTTGATGCTGCCGATGTCCCCTTTTTGCAGATCGTCGGCTTGGCTTGAGAGGCCGTTGGCCCGCGCCAACATCCGCTGCAGGGCAGGATGCAGATCCGAGGTGAGCTCGCGGCCATCCTCTTTCACCGCGACGATATAGCCGTAGAAGTTGCCGTTGGTAGCGCGTTCCACCATGGCCAGCTCCGCCGGCAGGCTCTGGGACTTGATGTCGGTCTCCAGCACCCAGCGGAAGTCCAGGTCGACGAACTCGCGGTTGCCGGTCTTGACCAGATAGCGGGTCAGCAGCTCGCGCTCTTCGCCTGCCAGCGGCAGGCCGGCGGCCCGCAGCCGCTCGACCGGCACCAGCTCACGGTCGTTGATTTCGCCGATCAGCACGCTCTTGTTGCCCTGGGCGTCTTCCAGTTGCCACTCATAGATGGGGTGGGGCCAGAAGTAGACCAGACCACGCCAGCCGATCAGCAGCAGCAGACCCAGTACCGCTACCAGACTCAGGCTGACGGCGCCGCCGGTCATCCAGATCCAGGGGGCCCCCGATTTAAACCACTTACCCATTGTCGATTCCTCGATCCTTACAGAGCAGCCCATCACAGGGAGCTGTATTTTTCACGCAACCGCTGACGGATGAACTCGGCCAGGGTATTGAACAAGAAGGTGAACACGAACAGCACGAAGGCGGCGAGGAACAGTACCCGATAGTGAGAGCTGCCCACTTCCGATTCCGGCATCTCCACCGCGATGTTGGCGGCCAGGGTGCGCAGCCCCTGAAACATGGAGAAGTCCATGATGGGGGTATTGCCGGTGGCCATCAGCACTATCATGGTCTCGCCCACGGCGCGGCCAAGGCCCATCATCACCGCAGAGAAGATGCCCGGGCTGGCGGTTAGGATCACCACCCGGCTCAGGGTCTGCCATGGCGTGGCACCGAGGGCCAGGGAGCCCTGGGTGAGGTGCTTGGGCACCGAGAAGACGGCGTCCTCGGCGATGGAGAAGATGGTGGGAATGACCGCAAAGCCCATGGCGATGCCGACCACCAGGGAGTTGCGCTGGTCGAACTTGATGCCCATGTCGTGGGTCAGCCAGATGCGCGAGTCACCGTGCATGAAGGCGTTCTCGATGAGCGGGCTCACCGCGAAGGCGCCCCAGCCAATCAGCAGCAGTACCGGGATCAGCAGGATGGCGTGCCACCCTTCTGGCAGCCAGGATTTGCCACGCTCCGGCAGGTAGTTCCAGATCAAGGCGGTCAGCAGCATCCCCATCGGCAGCAGGATCAGCAGCAGCACCACGCCGGGCAGCGCCCCCTCGATGATGGGTGCGAGCCACAGACCGGCCAGGAAACCGAGGATAACGGTCGGCAGGGCCGCCATGATCTCCACCGTCGGCTTGACGTATTTGCGCAGCCCCGCCGACATGAAGTAGGCGGTGTAGATGGCGCCGGCGACGCCGAGCGGCACCGCAAACACCATGGCATAGAAGGAGGCCTTGAGGGTGCCGAACACCAGCGGCACTAGGCTCAGCTTGGCTTCGAAGTCGTTGCTGGCGGAGGTGGACTGCCACACGTACTGGGGCTCGGGATAGCCTTCATACCACACCTGTTGCCAGAGCGCCGACCAGGTTACCTCGGGGTGCTCGTTCTCCACCGCAAACAGCTTGAAGGCATCCCCCTGCTGCATCAGCAGCACGTTGTGACGGGGGGAGATGGCCAGCGCCGCCAGCGGACCGCCCTCCACCTTCTCGCTCAGCAGCTTGGTTTCGCCGGTGGCGTGGAAGAAGCTGATGGTGCCACTCTTGTCGGCACTGATGAAACCCTTGCGAAAATGTTCCGGGGTCAGCAGCGCCACGGCGCCATCACCCTTGAAATCGCGGATCTGGGTGAACTGGCGCTTGCCGTCCCGGGCCACTTCGAACCACTGGGAGATGACGCCATTGTCGTTGCCCACCAACAGGGAAGAGGCGCCGGAGAGCAGCTCGACCCGGGTCACGTTGGCGTTGGGGGCATTGATCTCCAGCACGTTGCGCAGGGAGATGTCATTGAGGTTGTGAATGTCGTAGACCGAGAGGCGATTGCCCTCACGCACGAACAGGATGCGCAGGTTGGGGGTCAGCAACATCTGATCCACATGACGCGGCAGGGATGGGATCGTGTAGTTCTGGGCGCTCCACTCGACTTCGCCGGAGAGGAAGTTCTCCTCGCCGCTCATCACCATCATGACGCCGCGACCATCGGCGGTCACGGCCGCGGTGGCCATCTTGTCCTTGGTGGCTTCAAATACCATCAGCGACAGCGCCTTGCCCGCAGGGTCCACCACGACAGGCTCTTCGCCGAAGGGGTACTGCAGACTGGGTTCGATGACCCGCACGTCATTGGGATAGGAGACCTTGAAAGCGGGCTGCACCACCTGGGCCTTGCCGTCGGCAAAACCGTAGGCCATCAGCTTCTGGCCCGGCGACGGCGGCGCGACGGCGGTGATGTCACCCTTTACCTGTGCCTGACCGAGCGACTGGCCCACCTTGACCTTGCCATCATTCTGGACGGCAAAGAAGTTGACCTGGCCCTGGTCGCTGAAGCGATAGCCGATCTCGTTCTGCTCCTCCACCCCGAGCCAGGCGGTCTTGCCCTGAATGGGCAGGGTAAACGATGCGGTCGGCTCCATGGAGGCGCCATTGAAGATGGGTTTCACCACATAAAGCAGATAGAAGAAAATAAGCAACAGGGCGACCAGTACCAGGGCTCCGCCCGTGGTCACCCCGTACTTGGCCAACTTATCCTTGATACGGCGCTTTCTGCTCCCCGCCATAACCAGGTGCAACGATTCCGATGACATGCAAAACCTCAATGTGAGCTAGGCTTGGCGGCATTATATGGCGGTTGCATGACAGTTTTGTTACATGAAGGTCCCGTGAACCGGGCTTATTTGCAGACAAGAAAGCGGCATCAAAGATGCCATGAAGAAGATGACAAGCAACTGTTTTATAAGGTTAAAAATGTAGTGAAAACGCCGCTAGAGCGCACCGTTTGCACCAATGCACCTCAATCGTCGGCGGCCGGGGTTTGTTGCAGTGCCAATCTGGCGGCCTTTTTCTCGGCGCGGCGACGCCTGAAGAAATCCGACAGCTGGGCCGAGCAGGCCTCTGCCAGCACGCCACCGGTCAGCTCGACCCTGTGATTGTGACGCGGGTCCTGCAGGATCTCGAACACTGAGCCGGCCGCGCCGGTCTTCAAGTCCCGCGCGCCATAGACCACCCGCTTGACCCGGCTGTGGATCAGGGCACCGGCACACATGCAACAGGGCTCCAGGGTCACATAGAGGGTGGTGTCGAGCAGACGGTAGTTTTGCAGCCGCTCGCCGGCCGCCCGGAGCGCCATCACCTCGGCATGGGCGCAGGCGTCGTGTTCGCTGATGGAGCGGTTCCAACCCTCTGCGACGATCTCCTCCCCCAGCACCAGCACGGCGCCCACCGGGATCTCGCCGATCCCCTCGGCCCTGGCGGCCAGCGCCATGGCATGGCGCATCCAGCGTTCGTCCTGCTCGTGCTGGCTCGCCTGTGCTGCAACGTCCGATGGTTTCACGCCCTGCTCCTCTCTGACTGGTTGATGACGACAGATCATGCTGTCGGCGAAAGACGGTATTACGGCCCCGTGCCGCCGATCTCTGTGGCAGGGATCCCGCCATCCATGCCCGCGGCGGGGCGGCGATTATGCCAAATCCCCCTGGCGCCCCCAAGTTCCATCTGCGCTGAGCAATAAAGAAGCAGTCAGCATCTCTATGATAAAAAAGGAGTTGCGTCCAAAGGTGCGGAACATTAGACTTCCTCCCCGTCAGCACAGACTGACATTGTCGGCGTGTAGCGCAGCCAGGTAGCGCACTGTCATGGGGTGTCAGGGGTCGGAGGTTCAAATCCTCTCACGCCGACCATCATTCCCCGAAAATAGCCCAGTCCAGCGACTGGGCTATTTTTTTGCCCGTCATATCGACCTTCAACCCGCCGCTCGCCGTTAGCCTCTCGTGTCACGTCCTCTCCGGCAAAGAGTCACCAGTCAGTTGCGGTACGGATTTTATTCAGAACCGCTTGAAACCTTTCACGAGTATCGCTAGGATACGCGACTTTTCCGCCGGCATTTCGTACAGGGAGGTGGAAACCCGGGTGATGGAGTCACCAACCGGCTTGCAATCCAGTGAGGCAAGCACCCATGACGCAAGCAGTTGAAGCACAACCCGAACACTCTCCCCTGCCCCAGCCGGCCACCGAAACCGATGTCAACCAGTATGTGGCCGAACATGGCCCCGTCGTACGGCTCGACATCGTCGATCTGGCGGCGCCGGACGATGACTACTGAACCGTCAGCCCTGGCGTCAACCCGTTTCTGTCACGGGAGATCAGGGTCGCGACACTCGGGATCATCTCTCCTTGATACCTCCTTCGAGGGCCAGGATGGCCCGCTGATACAAATAACAACAATATCCTGCGTAACGAAATAGCGGCAGTCATATCTGCTACCAGCATCCCTCCCCTCGCCTGCACACGCCATCCCCTGAGGTGATACAAACCTACGTTATTGCCCATCACTTTCTCACTCGGCTGCCACCGGACCCCATTTGGCCCCATTGGGCAATTTAAGTTTTAAACAACCGTTCTTCATCCAATGCCAGAGGGCACCAAGCGATTGCTGGGTTGCTCAAACGCATTTCATACGGGCGTTTTTTAAAAGCTTGGAGTGAGGTCGGGATTTGTTTTTGCATTTGTAATTTTATTACGTAATAAGTTACATCCCATCGACTGCTCTCCCCCTGATATGGGGCCACCGCGAAGGGGTGGAAAACAAGAGCATAACCATCTGCATAGAGTTTTTGCGCTAATCAAACAAACTCATTTAAAACATATAGTTAACATCATGACCAAAACGAGTGTTTTAAAAAAGCTGTTGACGAATAGAGCAATATTTCGCAC
>NZ_NEVB01000056.1:0-10322 GCF_002259925.1 Aeromonas sp. A35_P
CGTCAGTGCTATGCTGGCTGGCTGTGGTGGCAGTGACGATAACAAAGGCGACACCTCCAGCTATCTCGACTATCTGTTGACCGGTTCCAACGCCGTGCGCCCCAGTGCCCTGGCGGCCCGGGCCAGCGATGGCACCCTGAAATTCTCCACCGAAACGGCGGATCTCTCCAACCCGGTGTCGGCCATGTCGACCCTGGATGGCTGGTCCACGACCCAGGCCATCCAGATCGTGCCCGTCACCTCGTCCGGCATCACTGTCCAGGCACCGGCTGCCGCCGAGTTTGCCGCCTCGGTGGCCCCGCTCTACCTGCTGGAGCTGAGTTTTGACAGCACAGCCCTGCGCCCGAGCGGCGTGAAGAAGGTGCTGACCTACGGGGTGGACTTCGTGGTGGCCGCCTCGGCCGGCAAGCTGAATCTGGTACCGCTCAAGCCGCTGAACCCCTCCTCCTACTACATGATCGTGGCCACCGACTCCCTCAAGGACAGCAGCGGCAATGCGGTCAAGGCCGGCAGCGACTACGGCAACTACAAGAACAACGTCGGCAGCAATGCCCAGGAGCAGACCATCAACGGTCTGATCGCCCTGCAGGAAGGGTTGTTCAAGGCTGCCACCGGTGTCTCCACCGATCACGTCATCTTCTCCGACTGGTTCGGTACCCAGTCCGGTGCCGACGTGCTGGTGGCGGTGAAAGGGGCTGCGGCATCCGTGCTGAAGAGCCCGACCCTGGATGCGGCCGCCCTGTGGAAGCAGGATGCCAAGGGCAACACCAGCCTGCCGGGTACCTATACCCTGGCCGTGACTGGCAGCAACCCCTTCCTGACCCAGCTGGACGCCGAACAGTTCCTGCCGCAGGAGCAGAAAGATGCGCTGGCCACCGCCTTCGGCCCTGGCACCCCGCTCAACGGGTTGGCCCAGCTGACCACTGTCTATACCGGTACCGTCAAGCTGCCCTACTTCCTCTCCTCGCCGGCCACCGCCGGCTCCTGGGACAAGGCCAAGACCCAGTCCTGGCACGGCGCCATCCCCAGCCTGTACGCCATCGCCAATGCCCTGAAAGCGTCCGACAGCGAAGTGATCGCCGGGCTGGTGGGCGCGGGCGTGGACCCGGCCCTGCTGGCGACGCTGATTGCCGATCCGACCCGTCAGGCCGAACTGCTGGCCGAGGCGAGCAAGCTGATCGGGGTGACCCTCACCTCCGGCGGCAAGCCGCTGGATGCCGAGCAGAACATCGGCCGCTTCAACCCGCTGCCCAAGCTGGAAGAGGTGCAGTCGGTGCCGATGCGGGTCTTCGCCAAAGATGCCCTCAACACCATCACCGACGTGATCATCTACCAGCACGGTGTCACCTCGGTGAAAGAGAACGCCTATGCGCTGGCGCTGGGCCAGATCTATGCCGGCATGCAGGCAGGCAAGAAGGTGGCGCTGGTGGTGATCGATCACCCGCTGCACGGTGAGCGCGGCTTCGCCCTGAGCGGCAGCATGGACACTGTCACTACCGCCGACAATCCGACCCCCTACCTGAACCTGAGCTACCTGACTGTGGCCCGCGACAACCTGAAACAGAGCGTGGCGGATCTGCTGGGCCTGCGTCTGGCGGTCGGTCTGGCCAATGCCAATGGCGCCATCGGCACCGCCGGCAGCCTCAAGGTGCACTTCCTGGGCCACTCCCTGGGCGCCATCTCCGGTACCAACCTGCTGGCGGTCGCCAACCAGTCCATCGGCAATGCCCAGGCGGATGCCCTGTTCAAGTTCGACACCGGTGGCCTGGCCATGCCGGGTGGCGGCATAGCGCCGCTGCTGCTGAACTCGCCGACCTTCGGTCCGACCATCAAGATGGGCGTGCTGACCAGCAGTAGTGCCTAGCTGAAAGCGGGCTTCACCGCCTACGCCCCCAGCTGCCAGACCGCGGTGCCGACCTGCTTCGTCAACGAGTTCCTGCCGAGCCTGAGCGCCACCCAGCAGGCCGCTGCGGCCAGCACGCTGCAGAGCTACAGCTTCGCGGCCCAGTCGGTGCTGGATTCGGCTGACCCGATCAACCTCGGCAGCGGCATCAAGAGCGACTTCCCGCTGTTCGCCACCGAGATCGTTGGCGATGGCGCGCTGAGCCTGTCGGATCAGGTGATCCCGAACAGCATCGCCTCCGCCCCGCTGGGCGGCACCGAGCCGCTGTTCAAGGTGCTGGCGCTGCAACCGCTGACCGCCACCGGTGCGGCCAGCCACAACGCGGCCCGCTTCGTGGCTGGTGGTCACAGCTCGCTGCTGGCACCGGACGAGAACTTCGATCCGAGCGGCGACGTGACCACCGAGATGCAGTCCGAGTTTGCCAGCTTCTTCATGAGCGGCGGCACTGCGGTCAAGGTGACCAACGGCAGCCTGCTCAAGCAGTAAGCCAGTTGGCCAATGAAAACGCCGCCCCTCGGGGCGGCGTTTTTTTTCGTGTATAGCACTCGTAGCCGGGTGGGCCAGATCAGCAGACGTGTTGGCTGCCGAGCCGATCGCAGCAACTCAGGCGGGCTGGTGGTGTCTGTCCAGCCAGCCCTGCAGCAGACCGACCAGCAGGCCGGCCAGGTGGGCCATGTTGGCGGTACGGGTGCCGAGCAGATCGAAGAAACCGAGCGCCAGCCAGAACAGCATGAAGCCCATCAGTGCCGGCGGCAGGGTGAGGCCGCAGGCCGGCTGCACCTTGCTGCGCAGCCAGCAGTAGCCGAGCAGGGCATAGACCACCCCGGAGAGGCCGCCAAACAGCGGGCCGCTGGCGAAGAACTCGGCCAGGTTGGGCAGGGCAGCACCGACCAGCAGCAGGATCAGCAGCTTGCCGCTGCCGAGTCGCTGTTCGATCTGGCCCCCCAGATACCACCACCACAGCAGGTTGAACACCAGGTGCAGCACCGAGAAGTGGATGAAGGCCGGGGTGAAGTAGCGCCACGCCTGCCAGTCGGTGAACTGGGCCAGGGTCGGGTGAAAGGCCAGCTCGTCGAAGATCGGCAGGCCGATGGCGTCGAGCCCGTAGATGGCCAGACAGGCGATGATCACCACCAGGGTCAGCGGCCCCGCCTGATGAAGGAAGTCGGTGACCGGGTCGCTCATCCCCTTGCTGTAATCGATGCGGGCATCGGCCCGGCCGGACTGCCAGGAGGCCTCCATGTAGCGGGGGTGGCTCGGCTCGGCCAGGAAGCGCTTCACCTCCTGCTGGGCCTGGGCGAGGCGCTGCTCGTCCGCCAGCCAGATGGTGACCCCCAACTCCGACTGGGTCAGCTCGCACGAGATGCCGAGGGTGGAGAGGTAGTCCACCAGCGCCTGGGCCATGCGGGCGTTGTCGAGCACCAGCAGCTGGATCATGCGTCGCCCGCCTGGATCGGGAACTCCCTGCGCCACGCCTCGAAGCCACCATCCAGGCTGTAGACCTCATCGTACCCCTGTTGCAGCAGGTACTGGGCGGCGCCCTGGCTGCTGTTGCCGTGATAGCACATCACGATCACCGGGGTGTCGAAGTCCACCTCGTTCATGAAACGCACCAGGGTGCCGTTGGTGAGGTGGAAGGCGCCGACCGCGTGGGCCGTCTCGAACGACTGGGGGTCGCGAATATCCACCAGGCGGGCTTCACCGGCGCTGAGCTTCTGGTGGGCATCATGGGCACTGATATGGGCAAACTGGTCCATTAACATGTCCTGCGAATAGGTGATTGAGGGCCAGTTTACCGCAAGCGGGGGCCGGCGCTAAGCCCGCAATGTGTCCGGTTATTGCCGGGGCCGAGCGCAATTTCCTTCAATACCCGCGGCGGGGCGCCCGCTAGGCTGGGGGCTCCTTTTGCCGATACGAGCGTTATTCATGGAGACGAGTCTGCTGTTATCCATGGCCGGGTTTGCCCTGGCCATGTCCATCACCCCGGGGCCGGTCAATCTGGTCGCCCTCGGCAGCGGCGCCAGGCATGGCTTTGCGGCCAGCCTGCGCCACGTGGTCGGGGCCACCCTAGGGTTTATCCTGCTGTTGTTGCTGATGGGATTGGGGCTGGGCGCCACCCTGCTGCAATGGCCGGCGGCGGCCGAGCTGCTGCGCTGGGGAGGGGTGATCTTCCTCGGCTGGATGGCCTGGCAACTGCTGGTGGACAGCGGCCGGGTGGAAGGGGTCGACGGGGTGGCGCCCTCCTTCTGGTACGGGGCGTTGATGCAGTGGCTCAACCCCAAGGCCTGGCTCGCCGCCAGCATGGGGATGGGGGCCTATGGCAGTGCGGGCGGGGTGGGGCAGGTGGCCCTGTTCAGCGGCCTCTACCTGGTCATCTGTCTGTGCTCCATTGCTTGTTGGGCCTATGCCGGCAGCCGCCTGCAGGGGTTGCTGCTCGCGCCGCAGCGGCTGCGCTGGTTCAACCGGGCGATGGCGCTGTTGCTGCTGCTCTGCGCCGCCTATCTGGTGCGCTAGCCCGGCCGGGTCAGCTGGTTGCGGTAGTGACCCGGGGTGGCAGCCACCCGCCGTTTGAACTGGCGCTGGAAGTGGGCCTGATCGGCAAAACCGCTGGCCAGCGCCACCTCCGCCAGCGGCTCTCCCCTCCTGAGCAGGGTGCGGGCATGGCGGATGCGCTGATCGAGCAGGTAGGCGTGGGGCGTCATGCCGTAATGGCGGCTGAAGCTGCGCACGAAGTGGGAGGGGGTGAGCCCGGCCACCGCACTCAATTGCGCGAGGGTGAGGGCGCTGCTGCAGTCGTCCTGCATCAGCTCGGCGGCCCGTTGCAGGTGCTGCGGCGGCCGATCGTCCCAGCTGGCCGGGGTGAGCCTGGCCAGCAGCTGACGACTGAACTGGTGGCAAGCCACCTCGCGCGCCAGCGGCTCCGGCTCCTGCCACAGCTGCCGATGGAGCCGGCACAGCCCCTGGTAGAGCAGGGGATCCCGGCTGGCGGTCATGTCGAAGGGGCGAAATTCGCGGCCCAGCCCGGCTTCCTCCTGCTGGCGCTGCAACCAGCCGGTGTCGAGGTAGAACATCAGATAGGACCAGGGTTCATCGGCTACCGGGTTGCAGGCGTGCACCTCTTCCGGGTTCATCAGCACCAGGTGGCCGCGGCCGACCTCCTGCCGGCTGCGCTGGTTAAGATAGTGGCTGTGGCCACCGGTGATGGCGCCGATGGAGAAGTGGGGATGGCTGTGCTTGTCGTAGCAGACGCGGCGGCCATCCTGCACCGCCCGCGCCTCGATGAAGGGCAGGGCCGGATCGTGCCAGAAACTGTGGTGATCCGGCGCCGTGTCGGCCCTGCTCATGGGTCAGCCGCCGAGATAGGCCTGGCGGACGGCCGGGTTGGCCAAGAGGGCGGCCCCCGTGTCCTGCAGCACCACATGGCCGTTCTCCAGCACGTAGCCGCGATCGGCCAGCTTGAGCGCCTGGTTCGCGTTCTGCTCCACCAGGAAGATGGTCATGCCGTCGCGGCGCAGCTGCTCTATGGTGTCGAAGATCTGCTGGATGACGATGGGGGCCAGCCCCAGCGAGGGTTCATCCAGCAGCAGCAGGCGCGGCTTGCTCATCAGGGCGCGGCCGATGGCCAGCATCTGCTGCTCGCCGCCGGACATGGTGCCGGCACGCTGCTCCAGGCGCTCGTGCAGGCGGGGGAACAGGGTGAAAATCTGATCCAGCAGGCCGCGCTGCTCGGCCTTGTCGACGAAGAAGGCCCCCATCAGCAGGTTCTCCTCCACCGTCAGGCGAGCGAAGATGCGGCGCCCTTCCGGCACCACGGCGATGTCCTTGCGCATGATGCGGGCGGTGGAGAGCGAGTCTATCTGCTCCCCCTCGAACCAGATGGAGCCGCTGCTGGGTTTGGGCTCGCCGCACAGGGTCATCAGCAGGGTGGTCTTGCCGGCGCCGTTGGCGCCGATCAGGGTGACGATTTCCCCCTCTTTCACCTGGACGCTGACATCGTGCAGCGCCTGGATCTTGCCGTAGTGGGTCGATACGTTGCGAAGTTCTAACATCGTGACTCCTGTGTTTACGATTCGCCCAGATAGGCCTTGATCACTGCCGGATTGCTGCGGATTTCATCCGGCTTGCCGTGGGCCAGCGGGGTACCCTGGTTGACCACGAAGATGCGGTTGGAGATCTCCATCACCAGCTTCATGTCGTGTTCGATCAGCAGCACCGAGACCCCGAACTCGTCCCGCAGGTTGGAGATAAGCTCGTTCAGCTCGTCGGTCTCGTGGGGGTTGAGGCCGGCGGCGGGCTCGTCCAGCATCAGCAGCTCGGGCCGGGTCGCCATGCAGCGGGCGATCTCGAGCCGGCGCTGCTGACCATAGGCCAGGTTGCCGGCGGCGCGGTTGGCGAGATCCTTGAGCCCCACCTTCTCCAGCCAGAAGGCGGACTGCTCCAGCCCCTCCCGCTCGGCGCGGCGAAAGGCCGGGGTCTTGAACAGCCCGGCAAGAAAGCCGGTGTTGAGGTGCCTGTGCTGGGCCACCAGCAGGTTTTCCACCGCCGTCATGTCCTTGAACAGCCGCACGTGCTGAAAGGTGCGCACGATTCCCTTGCGGGCGATGAGGTGGCCGGGCAGTCCCTGGATCTCCTCGCCCTTGTAGCGAATGATGCCGCCGCTCGGGCGGTAGAAGCCGGTAAGGCAGTTGAAGATGGTGGTTTTGCCGGCCCCGTTGGGACCTATGATGGAGATCACCTCCCCCTTTTCCACATCCAGCTTGACACCGTTGACCGCCAACAGGCCGCCGAAACGCATCGACAGATCAGAGACTTCCATTAACTTCTGATTTGCACTCATTTTTTCAACTCCAGATGCGGACGGGTCATCGGCAGCAAGCCCTGTGGCCGCCAGATCATCATGAACACCATCAAGAGGCCGAACATCAGCATGCGGTACTCGTTGAACTCGCGGGCCAGCTCCGGCAGGACCGTCATCACGATGGCGGCCAGTACCACCCCGATCTGGGAGCCCATGCCGCCCAGCACCACGATGGCCAGCACGATGGCCGACTCGATGAAGACGAAGGACTCCGGGCTGATGAAGCCCTGGCGCGAGGCGAAGAAGCTGCCGGCAAAGCCCGCGAAGCAGGCGCCTATGGTGAAGGCGGTCAGCTTGATGATGGTGGGGTTGAGCCCCAGCGACTTGCAGGCGATCTCGTCTTCCCGCAACGCCTCCCAGGCGCGGCCGAGCGGCATGCGCAGCAGGCGGTTGATGACGAACAGGGTCGCCACCACCAGCACCAGCGCCATCAGGTAGAGGAAGATCACCTTGTGGTTGGCGTTGTAGGCGATGCCGAAGAATTCGTGGAAGGTCTCGAAGCCGCCGTCCTTGACGGTGCGGTTGAACTCCAGCCCCCCCAGGGTCGGTTTGGGAATGCCGGAGATGCCGTTCGGGCCGCCGGTCAGGCTGGTCATGTTGTTGAGCAGGATGCGGATGATCTCGCCAAAGCCCAGAGTGACGATGGCCAGGTAATCCCCCCGCAGCCGCAGCACCGGGAAGCCGAGCAGGAAGCCGAAGGTGGCCGCCATCAGACCGGCGATGGGCAGGCACTCCCAGAAGCTGAGCCCGAAGTAGCTGTTGAGCAGGGCATAGCTGTAGGCACCGACCGCGTAGAAGCCGACGTAGCCGAGATCCAGCAGGCCGGCGAGGCCCACCACCACGTTCAGACCCAGCCCCAGCATGATGTAAATCAGGGTGAGGGTGGCCAGATCGATGGCGCCGCGGGAGGCCATGAAGGGCCAGCTCACCGCAAACAGCAGCACCAGCACGGCGGTCAGGTTATAGAGCTTGGGCGCCTCTTCCGGGCTTGGCAGCACCAGCTTGGTGAAGCCGACCGAGAAGCCGCTGATGGAGGCCTGGAACAGGCGGCTTATCTGGCCGCGCAGCATCTGGAACCAGAATACCAGGGTGGCACCGCCCAGCAGCCAGGCCAGCGACACGTCGAGCCGGCTCACTACCAGCAGGCGGGTGCCGTCGGTCTCCAGCTTGAAGCCGAGCAGCCAGAAGGAGAGCACCAGCAGTACCAGGCTGGCGATGCAGGCATGCATGAATTGGCGTTTCATCATACTTTCTCCACTTCCGGGCGGCCCAGGATGCCGGTCGGCATAAAGAGCAGTACGAAGATGAGCAGGGCGAACGCCATCACATCCTTGTATTCGGTGCTGAGGTAGCCGGCGGTGAGCGCCTCCACCACGCCGAGCAGCAGGCCGCCCAGCACGGCGCCGGGAATGCTGCCGATGCCGCCCAAGACCGCCGCCGTAAAGGCCTTCAAGCCGGCCATGAAGCCGAGGTAGGGGTTGATGACACCGTAATACATGCCGAGCAGCACGCCGGCGACGGCGGCCTGGGTGGCCCCCAGCACGAAGGTGATGGAGATGACCACGTGGGTGTCTATCCCCAGCAGGTTGGCCATCTTGATGTCTTCCGAGCAGGCGCGGCAGGCGCGGCCCATGCGGGAGCGGCCGATGAACTGGGTCAGTGCCAGCATGGTGATGAAGGTCACCACGAAGATGATGAGCTGCATCCAGGAGAGGCTGGCCTGGAAGCCGTCGGCCTCACCCAGGGTCCAGCCGCCGGAGATCAGGGTGGGCATGGCGATGTCGCGTGAGCCCTGGGCCATCCGCATCATGTTCTGCAGGAAGATCGACATGCCGATGGCGGAGATGAGGGGGATCAGCCGGTTGCCGCCCCGCAGCGGGCGATAGGCGACCCGCTCTATGGTCCAGCCATAGCTGCCGGTGATGATGATGCTGACCAGGAAGGCGCCCCCCAGCAGCAGAAAGGTGCTGTCGATGCCCATCATCATGAGCCCCGCCATCACCATGAAAGCGACATAGGAGCCGATCATGTAGACCTCGCCGTGGGCGAAGTTGATCATGCCGATGATGCCATAGACCATGGTGTAGCCGATGGCGATCAACGCATAGGTGCTGCCTATGGTTAACCCGTTCAGCAACTGCTGAACCAGGTAAAGGAAGTGTTCGGACATACTGCGTTCCCTGTACTTGCCCGCAAAGAAAGGAGGGGTGACTCACGTCACCCCGACCGGCAGATTACTTGAGTTGGGTAGAGGTACCGTCGGCGTGCCACTGGAACACACCGAATTCAAACCCTTTCAGGTCGCCGTTGGGAGCCCAGCTGAGGGGGCCCATCACGGTATCGACCGGCGCGGCCTTGATGGCAGCGGCGACGGCAGCCGGGTCATCCTCACCCGCCTTGGCGATACCGGCAGCCAGGGTTTGCACCGCGGCATAGGTGGTCCACACGAATGGACCGGAGGAGTCCTGACCCTTGGCCTTGAACGCGGCAACCAGCGGGGCGTTGGCCGGCACCAGGTCGTACTTGTTCGGCAGGGTGACCAGCAGGCCTTCGGAAGCCGGGCCGCCGATGGCGGAGATGTCCTTGTTACCCACCCCTTCCGGACCCATGAACTTGGCCTTCAGCCCCTTCTCGCCGGCCTGACGCAGGATCAGACCCAGCTCCGGGTGGTAGCCGCCGTAGTAGACGAAGTCGACGTTCTCTTTCTGCAGCTTGGCGATCAGGGCGGAGAAGTCCTTGTCGCCGGCGGTGATGCCTTCAAACGCCACCACCTTGACGCCGGCCTTGTCCAGCGCCGCTTTCACGCTGGAGGCGATGCCTTCACCGTACTGTTTCTTGTCGTGGATGACGGCCACGCGCTGGGGTTTGACCTGCTCGATGATGTATTTGGCGGCAGTCGGGCCCTGGTCGCTGTCCAGGCCGATGGTACGCAGCACCAGCTGATAGCCGCGCTCGGTGATCTTGGGGTTGGTGGAGGCCGGGGTGACCATCAGCACACCTTCATCTTCATAGATGTCGGAGGCGGGCAGGGTGTTGTCGGAGCAGAGATGGCCGACCACGAACTTGACGCCGTCGTTGATCACCTTGTTGGCGACCGCCACGGCCTGTTTCGGGTCACAGGCATCGTCATAGATGACGGCTTCGATCTGCTTGCCCTTGATGCCGCCGGCCTTGTTGATCTGCTCGACCGCCATCTTGCCGCCGGTGAACTGCATGTCGCCGTACTGGGCGACCGGGCCAGTGACCGGACCGGCGATGCCGATCTTGATGGTATCCGCCGCGTGGACCAGTGAGACCGATCCGAACAGGGCCATAGAAACCGCTGCCCTGACTGCCATTTTGCTCAACTTATTCATCGATTCGTCCCTTAATCAGTGGATTGTTTCATTTTCCGTGTGCCATTCCGAACCGTGATCCCGCCAGTCCGGCAATAGGTATGGTTCTATCATTCCTCGCTGGGCAATAACAAGCTGTTAAAGATACTAACCAGAGAGGGGGTAATAGTGCTTTTTTGAAACAAATATCTAATTACAGTTGTCTATTTAGAGGTTGATGCTGATG
>NZ_NEVB01000057.1:0-10111 GCF_002259925.1 Aeromonas sp. A35_P
AATGTGCCAACAAGACCTGTTGTCACCTGAAAAGTCGGCCACGCGTGCTGCAATGCAATCACTGCCATCACCAGATGTCATTGACTGGGAACACTATTTTCGCAAACACCAAGCTCCCGCTGACCAAGTGGTTTCTGGCGATGCACCTGTTGTCACAAACCAAAACAGGTTTGTCAGCGATGGAGCTAAAGCGCCAGTTGGGCGTCAAATATGACACCGCCTGGATGCTCAAGCACAAGCTGCTGCAAGCCATGAAAGAGTCCGATGACAAGCAGCCCATCAGCGGCATCATTCAGCTCGATGATGTCTACTGGGGTGGCGAGCACCGTGGTGGCAAACGGGGTCGGGGCGCGGCAGGCAAGACGCCATTTGTGGCAGCAGTGGCCCTGAACAAGGAAGGGCATCCAATCAAGATGCGGATGACGGTGGTCGATGGTTTCAAAACCAAGTCCATTGCTGATTGGGCAAAACGGCATGTTGCCAGTGGTAGCGCGGTGATATCCGATGGATTGGCCTGTTTCAGGGCGGTGAAGGAGGCCAATTGTGAGCACCTGGGTGTTGTCACCGGGGGCAACCTTGACTTGCTGGATCATCCGGCATTCAACTGGGTAAACACGATGATAGGGAATGTGAAGAACTCGCTGCGGGGCAGTTGCCATACGCTCGGAGCGAAGCATTTACCGAGACATCTTGCTGAATACTGCTTCCGGTTTAATCATCGTTTTGACCTCAAAAGCATGTTGGTTGAATTGGGGCATGCAGTCGTGGCAAGCCCTCCGATGCCATATCGGCTCTTGAAGCTGGCTGAGGGTCATGGGTAATCAGGAATCCCTATCGGGTAGTTGATCCCGACAACAAGTCGATACTTGTTGCCAGCGATGTTAAATACCACTCTGTCATTCCCCACAAAACTGGCGCTGCGATAGACGTCTTTAATGTCTTGTGGGGTTGCCCATGTCGCCTTTCTTGCTTCGTCATACCATGATTTCAGAGGCTGTTCGGCGTCAGGATGGACTGTCCAGAAGGCTTCAAGCGTTGGCTTTGCGAGCACTCTCATGTATGTCCCCCGTTGCTTCCCATTATGGGAAGTTTGGTGTTATACGCAAGTGAAAGTTTCCCTTTCTGGGAATTTTTAGCAGTGTTGTGCCGGGTTTGTGGACACGTAGTGTGGGACTGAACCTGAGCGTGGAACTGCCGCGCTTCGCTTGCCGGCCAACTGTGGCACGGCGACAGACTGCGCTAGTCACCGTGTCCCAGTCGGCTCATTTTGAGCTACACACCTGATTGCCACCTGCATCCAGTCGTGGATATAAGCCCCCGCGTTTATAACTGACGTACTGGCACCCCGTGCCGCTATCGGTGATCACTTGCACGCTGGGTTCGGAGGGGGGCGCGATAGGGCCAGAACCAAAGCAAAAACCGGTAAATAATCCCATCCCCCAAAGAAAGATGTAGTAAGCGATGTCATTCATACAGTTCCCTCGAGGTTCAGTGCCCGTGCACGCTGCATTTGTGCGGCATCCCGAATGCAATCATGGAGGGAGTTGTGGGAAACGAACCAATCCGGTTTTTGCCAATCGTCCAGGTAACCTTTGGTGCCACCGGATAGCGCATCGATGTAGGTCCGCACATCGCGTACCTCATTGAAACGCCATGGTACCGGCAGACCGAAGTCTTCGAACAGGGTGGCCAAGATGGGGGGATCAAAGTCGGTGCCACGTGCAAAGAGCTGTGCACCTTGGATAAAAATTGAGAAGAGGGTGAGCGCTTCGCGAACAGGCATGGAGTTGCCATTGATGATGCTATCGCGGGCTTCTTTACTACGACTATTCCACCACTTCACCGTGCCGGGGTCGACAGTACGGCCTGCCAGAAGCTGTTGCGTCACATCGAGCTTGAGGTGCAGCGTTGTTTCACCATCCTCGAACAGAACTCCATTGTTGAACAGGTTGCGGAGTTCTGTGAGCTCTTGCGCGTTCCTGTCAAAGCGAACGGCTGACAGGGTGAGCACTAGGGCCCGTTTGTCCGTGGCTAGCGTCTCGGTATCTACTACGACGGTATTGCCGTCGCGTTGTTGGGCGATGTTATCAGTCATCTTTGTTTCCTCTCTGGCTATTGGGATTCGAGTGATAGCAGCCGGTCTGCCACGAATGCGACGGTGTCGCCGCCGTTTGGTGTCATGGCATCGGCCTTGTTCATAAGGTGGGTGAGCAGCACCTCTCGATGATCTGGGCGAACGTTGGCCAAGCGTGTCCTGGTCGCCTCGGCAATGAGGTGGTGTACATCTGGTCTGCGTGCAGGAGAGCGCTGGCCATCAGCTGGCACCCCGAAGAACTCGGCATTACTGATCGCCTCCTGGCTGCGTTCGACTGGCGGCAGAGGCCACATCCGCAGATCGACAGTATCGCGCAGCCGGTCAAGCTGGGCGCGGGCCTCCTCAGCGTCCCCATCGCCCAAGGCATCCAGCAGCGCCAAGGCATCATCAGCGCCGGCGGCCGTCATGCTGGCCAGCCAAGCCGCTGGATCCCCGGACTGGGCAAGCAAGCCCCGCACATCCTTGAGCTCCGCCTGGTGTTTTGCCTCCCGGCGTCTGGCTTCGGCTTCAATTTGATACGGTGATGGCTGGTTTGGAGATTCGAACGGATGACGTTCGGTCACTTTTAACTCACCATCCCGGATACAAACTGACCGGTCCCCTGCCCTGACAATCAACCCGCTCCGGACCATGGCCACCTCTTCCCCACTTAGCCCCAAATGGAATACATTCTTATCACTCAATGGATCCTCTTTAGATCCTCCGTGATCGTCCCGTACAGTTGTTGCCAGAGCTCCAAGGGGGAAACCCCCTTCGCTTCGCTCGGTACCCACTAACTCGCTGCGCTCGCCCACAGACCAAAACCCGCTGCCCTGGGCTTCCGCGGTACTCTGTGACCCACACTTGCGCAGCACCCATTCCCCCACACGGGTCTGCTGGATGAGGCCGTCAGCGGCCCGCACGCCCACAAGCTTGGTTTGCGGTTCGCCGTACTGATTGGGTTCGGCAAAAGCGGTGCGGTGGATACTCAAGGGGCGTTCATCGCGCCGGCAGCAGGGGCCGCCCATGGCTTGGGTGAAGTTCTTCCAGTCCACCGCGTCGGCATAGCGCCGGCACTCTTCCATGATGGGGCTGGCCAGCGGGGCCACGACGATCCCCTTGGCCTCTTGCAGGCGGCCAGGTAGCCGGCGTAGCTCCCGCCAGATCCCGACCGGTGGCCCTTTCAAGGGTTGGAACTGGCGCAGGCCCCAGAGCGAGGCCCAAGCCCGCACTCGGCGGGCGCCTTCGGTAGCCGCGGTCTCGGCTTCCAGATCGCCTTCGTCGCCGACCCGGTACCCGTCGATATTCTTGGCGATGTATTTGACGATGTAGCCGACGGCACCACCCTTCTCCTTGTCCATTACCTTCCAGTCAAAGCGGGGCGTGATGTCGCTATAGGGCTTTTTGCTGTCCGGGTGGCGTTTGCGTTCCAGGTCGCCTTTGTCATGACTCAGGGCATAGCGCTGCAGGATACCGATCAGCCGGTGCTGGTGCTCGGGTTTGACCCAGATCAGCAGGTGCCAGTGGGGCGTGCCGTCGTGGTGGGGTTCGACCACCCGAAAGCCGAAATAGTCGATAGGGTCGGCCAGTAGGAACTCCCCTCGCTTGACCAGGTTGCGATCGAGGGCAGCACGGCAGCGCTTCCACAGCTCGCTGATGTAGTGTTGCGAGTCGCGGGGGGATGAGCCGTCGTGCTTAGGGTTCTCCTCTGTGCTGTCTGGCCCGCCAGCCTGGGAGGCTCGTACCGTCTTCCAGGGGTGGAAGCGGCTCGGCGCCGTCCAGGTGAAGAACAGACCCACATAACCCATTTCGTCAGCTACATCAGAGAAACCGCGCGCCCGAACAATCAACTCATGGCGGCGGTTCTCCGGGTTGGCGATGGAGGCTTTTACCGCATCCTCCAGGCTGATGGTGATGTCGTCCTGGGCGTTATAGGCTTCCATGTCCTTGAGCCAGGCCGCCGCCATCCGCTGGCGTTCGATAAAGGCCTGCAGGCCCTGACTGGACACGTAAGCGGATACCCCTTTGCGCACCTTGCCGAGCAGGATGGCGCAGTGCTCGCAATACTGGTCCCAGATCTTGCGTAGGCGCCTGGCCCACCACTTGGGGGCGAGCCAGCGGATAAGGTGGTGGGTGATGAAGTCGTCGCGGCTTGCGGCCGTTCTGAACTTGGGCAGGCGGGGCAGCATGCCCCAGGCGTCGACCGGTTGTTTGCACATGTTCCACAAATGGAGCGGCGGCACCTGCTGATCGCCGAAATCGGTGGCGGCATTGAGCAGCCGAATGACCCGCTCGGCATAGTTGACGGCCAGGCACTCGCGACTCTCTTTGGTGCGCAGCTGCTCAAGGGGTTCGGGGATAACGTTCTGCACCTGGCGCAGGGTGGTGATACGGCTTGATAGCCAGCGGTTGGCCTCCTTGGTGATGGCCACCCCCTTGAGCACATCAGGGGCTCGTCGGCGGCAGTAGCCCACGAACAGCTCGGCGCGCAGGTCTTTGGGCAGTTGCACCCCTGACCCGCCGCCGGCGCGGGGGATGGGGCGATCGAGCAGGTCAAGCGCCCAGTCCAGGGCATAGGAGCCCTGGATCCCGTCGAAGTAGGAGCGGATGGCCGCTATCTGGCTGTCGAGATCGAGCGCTGGCGTAGGCCGGCGAGCGGGTGGGAGGCGTGAATGAGTCAAGGAGCACAACGCCATGCGGCGCGTGTTCATGATGCTTTTCGCTTGGGCCTTGACGGCTGCGGCCAATTTCCAGGCAGCAGGCTGCCTGGGGGATATGGGTTTAGCGTCGAACAGATCGGGGTGGAGCGACATTAGAACGGCAGGTGCTCATTACCGCGCAGCCAGGCAAGTTGGAGTTCCAGGCTGGCAATGACGCTCTGTGTCACAGTATATGAGCGCCGAGAGTGGCGGCAGTGCCTGGCGACTAGGCTGCAAGTCGCGCTCCGGCGTGGCTGTATGGCGAGCAGCTTTTTGAGCAGCGCACGACGTGGGTCCAGCTCGGCCAGCTCTACTTCTGCTATTGCTGACCAGGCCGCGATTTCAGCAATGAGCTGCGTTTCCCGTTCATGGACATCAGGGATGTTTTTCATTTTGGCAACCTTCATCAGAATGGCAGTGGTGTATCACGCAGCAGGTGGGCGAGGCGCTGAGCCTGTATCGCGGCCGTTACGATGGCCTCGGCGCGGGCGCGGCGCTCTTCTCTGCATTCGAACAGCAGGCGACACAGGGCGAACTTGGGCGCCGGCAAGCGAGCTGTTCGCAAGATAAGGAGCTGGCGCTGGTACCGGCGAAGGGTTGCCAGCTTCACCGTGGCGATGGCCAGCAGGGTGGCGATGTCGGCTTCAAGTTCGTTCTCGACTTTGGCCTGTGCGGTGGCAGGTATCGGGGCACGCTTGGTCATCTGATCACCTCGCCTAGTCCATGCAGGGGGGCGCACTCTTTCCACCAGTCGCCGATTTCGGTAGCAAGCGCGGTTTCCCCCTGGCCGAGTGCCAGCCAGTAAATGGAACGGATCGCCCCAAGGGCCAGAAGCTCATCGACATCTGTTCTGGGGCAGCCGTTGGTTTTTATGTATTCCGCACGGTATGTCAGCCAATTCATGCGCAGACCACTACTCATCGGACCGGATTCGGTGTCTTCATCATCGCCACTGTCATCATCCAGCAACGCGTCTGGGCTACTTGTAGCCACAAGCTGGATCTGAATGTGCTGCGGGCCTGACCATACGCTGCCCATGCACACCCGATTGTCATCAGCTCGGGCGGCGAATATGTCAGCCAGTAGCCCCTCGATCAGTTTGGGGGCCTGGCGGGCGATCTTGATGGCGTCGCTCATGGTGCTATCTCCTGTTCCTGCTCACGGCGGTGTTGTATCGCTCGTGGGTCATCAGCTGAAATTCTCGGGCGCGCAGTGGCCGAAACAGTCGGTAGCGCAATCCCACGTCGATCACATCCCCTCGGCCGCCGATGAGCTGGCGCGGGAGCTGGCTGGCTAACAAGGCTGCCGCCTTTTCCTGGATCGCGGCCGGTATCCGGCCAATGCATCTGAATCCGTCCATTGCATCCTCCTGGTTGTGTTATCGATGAGCCCCCACGAATAGAGGCTCAGCGATAAGGCCGGCGAACCGGCCAGATGTTATGGCTTGGGTTGGTCGGCGGTGTTGTTGTCAGGATCATTTGGCCAGGGGCCGGCACCGGTCAGCAGCCAGAAGGTGTGCATCATCAGCTCAGGGTGATTCGCGACCTTCAAAAACAGGCCTCCACCTATCTCGCGATAGCCGAGCTCGTAGTTCTTCAAGGTGGTCGGTGGGATGTCCAACTTGTCTGCGAACTTGGGGCGGCTCAGTTTCAACTGCTCACGCAAATGACGCAGGCGTGTCCTGGCCTCGTGATTGAGCGGGGATTCGTTGGTTTGAATAGGCATGGACATGGTTAGGCTCCTTGATGGGCATTGAGACGATTGATGTGACCAAACAGAGAAGCCCAGACCAGTGCGTTGGCGCGCTGGCTCAGGATCGTCAGGTCGTTTTCCGAGTAGCGGGCGGCATATGGGCCAGCAATACGGCTGTTCTGGATCTTGCGGTTGCGCAGCGCGCAGGGGATTGCTAAAGTTGCCATGTCAATTTCCGTGATAAGTGATTGATAGGAACCCCGTTAGGCGATTGCAGCGCCGTTGACCGGGGTTTTTTCTTGCCCGCTATTTGCGGTTAGGACTTCTTTCAAGACACTCCTTTTCTGTGCCAGCTCGTCTGTTGGTCGTGTGTTCTCCTCTTTGGTTTTTTCTTCTTGCTGCGGTATCAGCGCATCGCGCCATTCTTCGTAAGCCATGGCTTCTTGGAACAACGATTGATACCCAAGGCGGCGAACGGCTAAACGCAGCGCTTCCCGATCTCCTTTCCCAAGTGGGAATTCGGGTTTTGCCAGTGACATTGGCAATTGGGCGTCATAACAAATGGCGTCGCGCTGGTGTTGATTCAGTCGGCCCCAGTACGTGGCGACCCTCGATTTCGTGCGATAGATGGCGGCATGCATTTCTGCCAGCGCTCTTTCGGCGGCACTCGTTTGTAACGTGTTCATCGTTTCCTCTCCTCACATCGCCAGTGCCGCAAGGGGCGACACCACTTGAAAGCGCTGTTCGACGTCATTGATCAGCAGCGCCACTGAGCCCATCGCTGCGGCGGCAATGCTCATGAAAGAACGGTGCTCGTTGCTGGTGATGCGACCGCGCTCCGTGAGCTCCAGCGTGCGCTGGCCGATGCTCGCGATTTGTGAGTTCAGCTGGATCACCTGGTGTGTCAGAGAGGGCGCCCGCTCTGCATCGGGAATAGCGACAGCAGTCAAGCCGCATTCAAAAAGCAGGGCATCGAGCAACGTCTCGTCTTTGGTCACGTTGTAGAGGGCGATCAGGTCATCACCTGACAGCTTGTGTTTCTGCTGCTGGTTGAACTTGTTGCGCAGCACATGGGCCGACATACCTATGCTGGCGGCCAACTTTTCTACGTTGCGATCCTTCACGAAACCGGTGCAGGCACTGCGGTAGTGGGGGTGTAGGTTTCTGGTGGTATTCGACACTCTGATTTCCCTCCAAAGGTCGTTATGGTTAAGCCGCAAGCCTGAACTGGACCGCGGGGAAAGCACTGGCCATCTGTTTGGCGATGAACACATGTACTTTCACCATGACCAGCTCGTTGCCTCTGGTTTTCTCCATCACATCGAGGCGGCCAGCCTTGACCCATGAACGGGCGGTATCGACCGAGATTCCGATCCACTCGGCAAACCTGGCAATAGGCATCAGCGGCGGGGTCTCTGGTGAAATCACGATATTGATTGCGCTAACCGTGGCCGTTTGGGCAGGAGCTGACGCAGGGCGAATATGGCGTGGTGGCATGGGGCTATCCCTTACTGCGCTTGAGCTGGCTGGGCTGGCTCGGCTTTTAACTTGCCGCCGGTCAGCACCTCGATCTGGTAGGCACGCCCTTTAGGGATTGTTTCTCCCCAGCAGGAGACAGTGGCCATGTTGATTCCCAGAGCCTTTGCAGTCTTGGAGACCCCACCGAAGTGGTTGAGTACATCCGTCTTTTTCATCACTAACCCCTTTGAAGTTTTAAACAAAAGATTGGAACTCCAATCATCAACTTTGGAGTTTTTATCTTTTTAACTTTGGAAAGTCAATTATTGAATTTAAAAACTTCAAAGTTCATGGGTGTTAAAATTTCCAAACTATGAAAAATGAACGCATCAAAGAACTTCGAAAAAAACATGGACTTACCCAGCGGAAGCTGGGCGAGCTCATTGGTGCAACTGGACCATCTGTATCTCAGTGGGAAAGCGGTGATGTGTCGCCTAGTGCTGATTATCTAGTCGCCTTGGCAAGGGTATTCGGTGTATCTGCTCACTGGCTTTCTACCGGAAAGGGTTCACCCGAGCTCTCCAATGTCGAGCCGGCGGTGATCCCGCAAGGAAATCGAGTCCCGATTCTCAGCTATGTTCAGGCTGGCCACTGGCGTGGGATGTGTGAACAGGCGACAAGCTTTGATGGCAATGTTGAGTATGTGGCGGCCAGTGTTGATATCGGCCCGTGCGGGTTTGGTCTTTGGTTACGCGGCAACTCCATGACCCCATTTTTCAATGAAGGGGATCTGGTGATCGTTGATCCTGATGAGCAGCCACGCCCTGGCGACTACGTGGTAGCCAAGAACGGCAGTGAAGAAGCCACGTTCAAGAAGTATCGCCCCCGTGGCATTGATGAGAACGGGCAAGAGGTATTTGAGCTGGTACCGCTCAATGATGATTACCCCACCATGCACTCCGACCGTCAACATATTGAGATAATCGGAGTGATGGTTGAACATCGGAGCTTTAGGAAAAGATAGAGGTGTGTCTAACTTTTTCTGCTGTTATTAGGGGGCATTCGTGGGTTATTGGTTAGCGTTTATTATTGTATTGCTGCTAGTTTTTCTTGTTTACGTTGTTATTGGTTCTGCTCGCGTTTTGCTTCTTTCACCAGAAGAACGGCAGAAAAGAATAGATGAGCTGAGGGCCAAGCAGGCCGCGCTGAAAACGACTCAGCGTACGAATGAGAGCAATGACGAACACCGCCACTATCCTCATAGCTATTCAGGGCGACCAACTAATAATCTTCGAAAATTTGAAAATGACCTGACAACTATGTGGGCTGGCGATACAAAGCCTGTCGAGTTCACTTATGTTGCTAGCGATGGTGATAGAACCAGAAGAACGGTCAAGGTAGATGAGGTTTCTTTTAATTCCAAAGGTCAGTTTTACCTGAGTGGTATTTGCCTTGTTCGTAATGATCGCCGCACTTTCAAAGTGGATAATATTGAAACCAAATTAAAGGTTGGCTCTAAGAGATACGATTTTGAAGAATGGTGTGTTGAGATGCTAGATATCCTTCCCTCCGAGGGATTTCCGCAAGCTTATTTCGATTCTAGGTCATGACAGTCAGAAAGCTGGACCTGATTACCCATGACCCTCAGCCAGCTTCAAGAGCCGATATGGCATCGGAGGGCTTGCCACGACTGCATGCCCCAATTCAACCAACATGCTTTTGAGGTCAAAACGATGATTAAACCGGAAGCAGTATTCAGCAAGATGTCTCGGTAAATGCTTCGCTCCGAGCGTATGGCAACTGCCCCGCAGCGAGTTCTTCACATTCCCTATCATCGTGTTTACCCAGTTGAATGCCGGATGATCCAGCAAGTCAAGGTTGCCCCCGGTGACAACACCCAGGTGCTCACAATTGGCCTCCTTCACCGCCCTGAAACAGGCCAATCCATCGGATATCACCGCGCTACCACTGGCAACATGCCGTTTTGCCCAATCAGCAATGGACTTGGTTTTGAAACCATCGACCACCGTCATCCGCATCTTGATTGGATGCCCTTCCTTGTTCAGGGCCACTGCTGCCACAAATGGCGTCTTGCCTGCCGCGCCCCGACCCCGTTTGCCACCACGGTGCTCGCCACCCCAGTAGACATCATCGAGCTGAATGATGCCGCTGATGGGCTGCTTGTCAT
>NZ_NEVB01000058.1:0-9617 GCF_002259925.1 Aeromonas sp. A35_P
CGCATACCCACTCACCTGAGTGAATATTGCTGTTTTCCCCTGTGGTTGGTCACAACCTGCCTCTCCCGGCTCATCAAAGCTGCAGGTCGGCAGAAATGCATCATCCCATTCAGTCACGCGCCGGCGCCCCCAGCGGGAAGTAGTGCCGAAATGGTCTGGCCTCGTCCACCACCCGCACGATGGAGGGATGATTGAGCAGGCGGGCGCGATAGGCACGCAGGCGGTCATAGCCAGCGGGGATCTCGTGGGCCCAATCGGCGTAGAAGAGCGAGGGGGCGGCGGCGCAATCGGCCAGCGTGAAGTCTGCGCCGGCAATCCAGTGGCGCCCTTCCAGCCGCTGATCGAGCCAGGGGTAGATCTGATCGAGCAGCTCGCGGGCCTCCACTACGCCATAGCGGTCACGATCTGTGACCGGACGCAGCGCATCCAGCACCACTTTTTGCATCGGCGTCATCACATAGTTGTCGAACACGCGATCCAGCATATGCACCTCAAGACCCGCATCGCCAGGCGGGATCAGGCAGACGGGGCCCGGGTGGTGCGCCTGCAGATGCGCGACTATGGTGCTGCTCTCGAGGATGCAGCGACCGTCATCGAGCAGCACCGGGAAGCGCTTGAGCGGCCAGAGAGCGGCAAGTTCGGCGTTGGCCGCCGGCTCTTCCAGATTCCGGTACTCGAACGGGGTGGCATTCTCGTAGAGGGCGATCAGCACCTTCTGGCTGTAGGATGAGAAAGGGTGGGCATAGAGTTTCATTAGGACAATCCTCGCACGCTGATGGATGACTTCCCTAGTCTAGATCCCCTCTTCACCTTCGCTGCAGCGCGGATCCCTTGCTGGTTTTTGGATGATAAATGCACATTCATGACGACAATCACACCCGTATGGCTCTCCTTTAGGTAGGGTGATCCCGCCTGTGGCCGCCAAGCCGAGGCAGCCGACTCATCAGGGTTGATGAGCGGCACCACAACAAAAATCGATGTCAGGCCAAGCTGAACATCATCAAGGATCCCGTCATGAATCAATCATTGCCGCTGTTGACACCGCTGCGGGGCATCGCTGCCCTGATGGTGGTGCTGTTCCATGCCCGCTTGCTGCTCTTTCCCCAGTGGATGGAGTCGATCGCCGGCCACACCCAACTCATCGAGAACGGCTACCTCTGGGTCGATCTCTTCTTTATTTTGAGCGGGCTGGTGCTGGCCCATGTCTATGGGGAGGCCTTCGCCCGCACGTCCCGCACCATAAGTTATGGCCGCTTCCTCTGGCTGCGACTGACCCGGGTGTATCCCCTCTACCTGGTGACTCTTCTACTGCTGGTGGGCTGGGAGCTCTACAAGGCCCGCCATGGGATTGGCTTCTACGCCGGCCCCCTGTTCAAGATGTGGGAGTGGGAAGGGATGCCTCCTTTCGGCTCCCCCTTTACCCCGGCCGAGGCGCTGCCAAGCAGCCTGTTGCTGCTGCAGGTGGTTACCGATCACGGATTGACCTGGAACTTCGCCGCCTAGTCGCTGAGCGTGGAGTGGATTAGCTATCTACTGTTTCCGCTGCTCATTCCCCTCGCCGTCACCCGCAGCCGCTGGAGCAACCTCGCCCCTCTGCTGGCCCTGACGGTGCTGGCCTTTATCGTGCACAGCCGGGGTACCCTGGATGTCACCAGCGGGGCGCTGGCCATCGGGCGCGGGGTGAGTGAATTCGTGCTCGGCCTCTGGCTGCTGCCGAAGGTCAAGGCTGCCCGCCAGTGGCCCATGATGCAGCGGGATCTGCCGCTGCTGCTCGCCTTTCTGCTCCCCTTCGCGCTGATGCAGTTCACCATGACGCCGCAGCTGACCCTGCTGCTGATCAGCGCCTACGTGTTGCTGATCTGGATTGCCGCCTGCCAGGGCGATCGCCAGAGCCCGCTGCTGCGCCTGCTGGATAACCGCTTCACCAACTGGCTGGGGGATCTCTCCTACTCCATCTACCTGCTTCACGCCCTGGTGCTGCTCACCGGCTGCGAGCTCATCCACTATCTGGCGCCGGGGCTCACCGCGTGGTGGTATGCCCAGACAAACCCCTTGCTGGGGGTGCTGGCCACCTTGTTGATGCTGGCAACGCTGATCGGTCTCTCGGCACTCAGCTACACCCTGCTGGAGCGGCCGCTGCAACGGCGCTTGCGCCGGCTCGGCAAGGCTCGCCAGCCGGTGATGGAGCAAGCCGGTTAAGTTCCCCACCAAAGATGGCCCCGATGGCAGCACGGCTTGCCTTCGGGGCTACCTTGGGGAGAGCCTTGTCAGCGACATGGCGAGGGCGGATCCCTTTATCTAAACCCGCCAATTCCCTGTGCTTTGTGTGAATTCCAGTTCGAACCAGAGCGGCCATTTGTGGCATAATGGCCCGTCCTGTGGCCCTTGGCGGGGCTGCGCCGGCGCATCTGTCGCCTCTCCTCCCCCGTCCTGCCAGGCTGTCTTGCACGGCAAGCCTTGCATCGCTGCGCTCAAAGCCAGCCTGTGCCACCCGAATTTCGCGCGCATGCGCACCCATTTGACGGCTCCGCAGAGCCGCTGCACTTTATTTTGTTTGTACACGCACGTTTGCACACACAAGGGGAAAGTATGTCTTCCATTCGTCTGACCCAATACAGCCACGGCGCTGGCTGCGGCTGCAAAATCTCTCCCAAGGTGCTCGACACCATTCTCAAGAGCCAGATCCCGGGCTTTGACGACCCGACCCTGGTGGTCGGCAACAGCAGCAAGGATGACGCGGCCGTGGTCGATATCGGCAACGGTCAGGGTATCGTCTCCACCACCGACTTCTTCATGCCCATCGTCGATGATCCCTTCACCTTCGGCCGCATCGCCGCCACCAACGCCATCAGCGACATCTACGCCATGGGCGGCAAACCCATCGTCGCCATCGCCATCCTCGGCTGGCCCATCAACACCCTGGCGCCGGAAGTGGCCCAACAGGTAATCGACGGCGGCCGCCAGGTGTGCCACGAAGCAGGTATTTCTCTGGCCGGCGGCCACAGCATCGATGCCCCCGAGCCCATCTTCGGCCTCGCGGTGACCGGTATCGTGCCGCTCAATGCCATCAAGCAGAACGACACTGCCAAGGTGGGTGACACCCTCTATCTGACCAAGCCCCTTGGCATCGGCATCCTCACCACTGCCCAGAAGAAGGGCAAGCTCAAACCCGAGCACGAGCAACTGGCCCCCAACGCCATGTGCACCCTCAACAAGATTGGCCAGCGCTTTGCCGAACTGCCCGGCGTACACGCCATGACCGACGTGACCGGCTTTGGTCTGGCTGGCCATCTGCTGGAGATGTGTGAAGGCTCTGGCGTCAGTGCCCGTCTGGACTTCAAGGCGCTACCGCTGCTGGACGAGGTGGATTACTACCTGAGCGAGGGCTGCGTACCGGGCGGTACCCTGCGCAACTTCGACTCCTATGGCGCCAAGCTGGACGCCATGGACGATCGCACCCGCAACATCCTGTGCGATCCGCAGACCAGCGGCGGCCTGCTGGTAGCCGTCGGTAAAGAAAGCGAAGCCGAGCTCCTCGCCATTGCCGCACAGGCAGGGCTGACCCTTTCCCCCATCGGCCAACTGCAGGCCCAAACCGGCAACCAGTTCATCGAGGTTGTCCAATGAGTGCTCTGCCACTGGCCACGGATTACGCCCGGATTTTTCTGGATGACGTTCCGCTCATCGACCTGCGCGCCCCCATCGAGTTCAAGGAGGGGGCCTTCCCCTGCTCGACCAATCTGCCCTTGATGACGGATGATGAGCGGGCCCAGGTTGGTACCTGCTTCAAGCAGCAGGGTCAGGCGGCCGCCATCGCGCTGGGTCATCAACTGGTCGGTGGCGCGGTGCGGGCCGAACGCCTCGAGGGCTGGCTGGCCCAGTTGCGCCGGCAGCCGGATGCCGTGCTCTACTGCTTTCGCGGCGGTCTGCGCTCGCAAACGGTGCAGCAGTGGCTGCATGAGGCGGGAGTCACCCGTCCGCGGGTGGCCGGTGGCTACAAGGATCTGCGTCGCTTCCTCATCGACACGCTCGACGGGGCGGCAGCCGAGTGCCACTGGAGCGTGCTGACGGGCATGACCGGCTCCGGCAAGACCCACATGCTGGCCAAGGTGGCCCAGGCGCTGGATCTGGAGGGGCACGCCCACCACAGGGGGTCGTCCTTTGGCCAGCTGCCCGGCGGCCAGCCCAGCAACATCAACTTTGAAAACAACATGGCCATCGAGCTGCTCAAACGTAGGCAGCAGGGGGAGCAGCGTTTCGTGGTAGAAGACGAAAGCCGCCTCATCGGCCGCTGCTGCCTGCCCAATTCGCTGTTTGACACCATGAGCCAGGCCCCGCTGGTGGTGGTCGAGGTGCCGCAAGAGGAGCGCGCCGAGCAGATCCGCCAGGACTATGTACACGATCTCTGGCTGCGTTATGAGGAGCGTTTCGGCGCCGAAGAGGGCTGGCCGCTGTTTGCTGCCTACCTCACCGACGCCCTGGCCAGACTCAAGCGCCGGCTCGGTGATCAGGCCCATCGCGAGCTGGATCAGTTGATGCAAGTGGCCCTCGAAGAGCAAGGCCGCAGTGGCCACACCGAGCTGCACCTGGCCTGGATCACCCTGCTGCTGACCCGCTACTACGACCCCATGTATCTCTACCAGCTTGGCAACAAGCGCGAGCGCGTCATCTTCCAGGGTGACAAACAGGCCTGCCTCGACTTCTTTGCCCAGCAGCGCGCCTGATCTTCACCGTACAAGAGGACCCCATATGTTGAAATTCGAGGTGATCCCGGTCACCCAGTTTGCCCAGAACTGCTCCCTCATCTGGTGCGATGAAACCCATCAGGCCGCCCTCATCGATCCAGGTGGAGAAGCGGACAAGCTGCTGGCCGCCATCGCCAAACGGGGGCTGACCCTGACCCACATTCTGCTGACCCACGGTCATCTGGATCACGTGGGCGCTGCCGCCGAACTGCGCGACAGAACCGGCGTCACCATCACAGGCCCTCACAGGGAAGATGCCTTCTGGCTCGACATGCTGCCCCAGCAGAGCCAGATGTTCGGCTTTGCCCATACTCCTGCCTTTACACCGGATAGCTGGCTCGAACAGGGTGACAAGGTGCAGGTTGGCAAGTGCGAGCTGGAGGTCTACTTCTGCCCAGGTCACACCCCGGGCCATGTGGTGCTGCTCAGCCAGGCCGAGCAACTCGCCTGGGTGGGCGATGTGCTGTTTGCCGGCAGCATAGGTCGGACCGACTTCCCGCGCGGGGATCACGGGACGCTGATCAAGTCGATCACCGAGACCCTGCTGCCCCTTGGCGATGACATCGTCTTCATTCCGGGGCACGGCCCCAGCTCGACGTTCGGTCGCGAGAAGGCAAGCAATCCCTATCTGACGCAACCTATCTGGTGATCTCCCGCTCCTCGCGGGTGTCCCATTGGCTCTTGAGGTGCAAGATCTCCGGCATGATCTCGAGAAAACGTGCGAGCAGCCGGGGATCGAAGTGCTGGCCGGCACCGTCACGCAGCGTGGCCAGCACCTGCTCCAGCGGCCAGGGCTCCTTGTAAGGACGACGCACGCTCAGGGCATCAAACACATCGGCGATGGCCACGATCCGCGACGCCTCGGGGATCCCTTCACCAGTCTCCCCTGCGGGGTAACCCGAGCCATCCCACTTCTCGTGGTGATGCAGGGCTATCTCCGCCGCCATCCGAAAGATGGGGGCGTCTGAACGGCTCAAGATCTCGTAGCCGATGCGCGGGTGGGTGCGCATGATGACCCACTCCTCTTCGGTGAGAGGACCTGGCTTCTTGAGGATGTGATCGGGGATCCCTATCTTGCCCATGTCGTGCATGGGGGCCGCCAGCTCCAGCAGCTCCGACTGCTCCGGACTCCAGCCCGCCGCACAGGCCAGTGCGCGAGCGTAGGAAGCCATGCGCCAGATATGTACCCCGGTGTCGGTGTCATTGTAGTGACCCGCCTCGCTCAGCATCACGATGGCGGTGCGGTAGCTGTGCTCGAGCTGATCGAGTCGCACCAGAGAGAGGTGGTTGCGCACCCGGGCGCGCACCGTGCTCGGACAGACCGGCTTGTAGATGTAATCCACCCCGCCCGCCTCGAACCCCTGGCTCTCGCTGTCTGCGTTGTCGCTCGCCGTGATAAACAGCACCGGGATCCCGGCGTGGGCCGGATCGGCCTTGAGCCGGCGGCACACCTCGTAGCCATCCATGTCAGGCATGCGCACGTCAAGCAGGATCAGGGCGGGCTCGTGGCGCGCCACGGCGGCCAGCCCCTCCTCTCCTCCCTTGGCGAAGAAGAGGTTGTACTCCTCCTTGAGGATTTGTCGCAGCAGTCCGAGATTGCTCGGCTCGTCGTCGATGATCAGCACACGCGGTCGATTCATGATCCAGGAGCCTCCCGATTTTCCAGATAATCCTCCAGTTTGCCGGTCGCAAGCTGGATATCGAACAGCTCCAGGGCCGCACTGATCTCGCTCACCAGCTCAATAGGCAAGTGACGCTTGGCCTGATCAAGCGCCGGTTCGATCAGTTCCAGATCCTCGCTCCTGAGGGCTTCACGCAGAGCATGCAGACACACCTCCTGCGCCTCCCCCTGCGCCAGCGGGGAGCTGATTGCCCCCGGCTCGCGCCCGGCATAGATGTCGATGGCCTGCTGCGCCCGCTCCAGCGCCTCTAGCAAGGGGGCAATGAGCTGACTGGTGTCCCCCCCCCTGCTCGATAGCCTCGTTCAGTTCTGCGCTGATGCGCGCCACATCGGTGAGCGACAGGCTGCCCGCCACCCCCTTGAGCTTGTGGGTCAAGCTCGCGGCCGCGTCTGTCTCGTGCTGGGCGATGTAACCCGGCAGCACGGTACCGACCGTCATGTAGTCATCGCGAAAACGCCGCAGGTACTTGAGATAGACCGACTCCTCGCCCCAGTTGCGCAGGCCGGTATCGATATCGATGCCGGCCACCGGCTCCTGGGTTGGCAGCGTGTCGCTGACAGTGAGCGGCACCACACTGTCTGGCAGGTAGCGCAGCAAGGTCGCGATGAGCTGCTCCACGTCGAGGGGCTTGGCGATAAAATCGTTCATGCCAGAGGCCAGTGCCGCCTCACGCTGATCCTTGAACACCCCGGCGGTGAGCGCCAGCACGGGGGTATCCTCCCGTCCCGGCAACTGGCGCAGACGACGGGTCGCCTCGTAGCCATCCATCACCGGCATCTGCACATCCATGAGCACCAGATCGATACGTCGTGCCGGATCGGCAAGAGCGACCAGAGCCTGCTCCCCGTCGATGGCAGTGATCACCTCGGCCCCCTCCCGCTGCAGCAAGCGGGTTGCCACCTCCAGGTTGATGTCGCTGTCATCGACCAGCAGTATGTGCACGTCCGGCAGACGCTGATGGCGCTGACCGCTCTCCAGCGGTTCCACATGTTCGCGCTTCTCGTGGATGAGGCGCGCCACCGCATTGTAGAGACTGGAGCCGGTGACCGGCTTGTGCAGCACCAGATCCACCTGCTCCGAGCCGGGGCGGCGCATCAGCTCTTCCTGGGAATAGGCGGTCGCCATGATGATGATGGGCGAGCGATCCTGCTGCTCGAAGGCACGGCGAATGGCCACGCAGGTCTCGAGCCCGTCCATGCCCGGCATCATCCAGTCGAGCAGGATCACGTCGAAACGCTCCCCCTGGCGCAGCAGATGGTGCAGGGCCTGCTCGCCCGACTCCACCACCCGTGACTGCCAGCCGAGGGAGCCCACCGTCATCGACAGGGTGTCGCGGGTCACTTGGTTGTCGTCGGCGATAAGCAGCGAGACATGCTGTAGTCGCTCATGGAACACTTCCGGTCGCTCTACCTGAGCCAGCCGGACACGGAACCAGAATTCGCTCCCCTTGCCCAGTTCGCTGGTGACACCGATGTCGCCCCCCATCAGGCTCACCAGACGGCGGCTGATGGTCAGGCCAAGCCCGGTTCCGCCAAACCGGCGGCTGGTGGAGGAGTCGGCCTGGGAGAAGGCATTGAAGATGTTGGCCTGCTGCTCGGGTGGAATGCCGATCCCGGTGTCACGGACCCGAAACAGCAAGGTGGCGGTGCCATCTTGCTCGGCTTCCAGCTCGACCTTGACCTCCACCTCACCACGCTCGGTGAACTTGATGGCGTTGCCGGTCAGGTTGAGCAACACCTGTTCGAGGCGCAGGGCATCCCCAATCAGGTGGGTGGCCCGCTCGGGGGCACTGCTCACCACCAGCTCGAGGTGTTTTTCGCCCACGCAGGTGGACATGATGGCCGCCACGTGATCGAGCACCTCTTCCAGACTGAATGGCACCTGCTCGAGCTCGAGCCGGCCCGACTCAATCTTGGAAAAATCGAGAATGTCGTTGATGATCCCGAGCAGTGCCTGCCCGGCCTGGTGGATCTTGCGCACCAGGGCCCGCTGGCCATCGTCGAGCCCTCCCTGCTCGAGCAGGTAGGTCAGCCCCATGATGGCGTTCATGGGGGTACGGATCTCGTGGCTCATGTTGGCGATGAAATCCCCTTTGACCCGCGCGAGCCTGGCCGCCTCCTGCTGCGCCAGCTGCTCCCGATGCCGGCTGTGTACCAGCGAGGCCACCCCGGCACCGAACAGCAGCAGCAAGGTGGCGCAGCTGGCCGAGATGAGCCCCCAGATGTGAGTGCGAATAGCCAGCAGCTCGCTGCGTGGCACCATGGAGGCGGCCTTCCAGATCAGCTGATCGTGATTGAGTGCCGGGTACAGGGTGGTCCAGCTCCACAGCCCGTCGGCCAGTTCAACCTGGCCGCTCGACGCGCCCCAGAATGCCTGCCAGGCCCGGGGAGAAGATTGCTTCAAGGTGAGATCCGGGCGCTCGAGCATGAAACCCCACTCTTGTGCCGGATCCGGGCTGCGCAGCCAATAACCGTCCTGGTTGAGCAGCATGGTGTGATCGGCGGCCTTGCCACTGCTGTTGGTGAACTCCTTGAGCATACGAGCGGCCTGCACGTTGATGAGCAGCAAGCCCAGATCGCGGCCCCCCAGACGCAGCCGCTTGGCGATGCGGATCATGGGATTGAAGGGGCGATCGATCACCCCGTGTTCGACGTTGAGGTCGAGCGGCGAGACGTAAACCCGCTCCCAGGGCAGCGCCATGGCATCGCGAAAATAGTAACGCTCCCGCTTGTTTTGCAGCTGGTCGTCGGCCACACGCTGCAGATGCAGACCCTGACGATCGATGCGCACCCGCTCCATGCCGTCCGGCGCCAACCAGCGCACCTGGGCATAGTCGGGATTGCGATTCATCAGAACGGTGAACTGGGCAGCAATGCTGTCACGTTCGCCGCGCCCCGCAGCCTCGAGCAGAATGGGCTCTTCAGACATGCTGCGCACATGGCGCAGCGGCACCGCCAGCTCGTCATCGAGACGGCTGCTGGCCAGAGCCAGGAAGGTGCTCTCATCACTACGTAGACGGTAGAGCTCGCGCTCGACCAGTGCGTCACCCAGCAGATACCCCCCCACCAGGACCAGCACCAGAATGGGTGAGAACAGCAGGAAATATCCCCGTATGATTCCCTTCATGACGGTCAACATCACCCCGTATATGGACTTGTTCGAGTACTTTATATGTGTCAGAGCACCACAA
>NZ_NEVB01000059.1:0-9598 GCF_002259925.1 Aeromonas sp. A35_P
GGTGATGGCAGTGATTGCATTGCAGCACGCGTGGCCGACTTTTCAGGTGACAACAGGTCTTGTTGGCACATTCAGGGCAGACAAAGCCGTGAGGAAAACGCCAAGTGAACAACGCGTTTTCGCACTGAGCTTCAGTGCCATAGTCCTTGAGAAGCTCAAACAGGCTGTAGCCTTTCTGGAATTGGACTTTGCTTTTGGCCATGATCTCGCTCCTCGATAACTGTGCATAAGATCAGTATAGTTCGGGGTGACTGCTAATCATGGGTAATCAGGTTTACATATGCTCTTGCCCCACCGGGTTCATTGCGGCTGACGAACCGCCGCCGGCCACTGCAGACGCGCCTTGACCAGGGTCTGCTGCCACAGCGGCCAGGCCAGCAGCGCCTGCTGATAGGCGCCCGCCTGACCGGGCAGCTGAATGCCATAGCTTGCCAGCCGGTAGGCCATCACCCCATAGAAGGCATCGAGGCTCCCCGCCTCGCCAAAATAGAAGGGGCCCCTCGCCTGAGACCAGATGGTCTGCAACCGGGCCAGCTCGCCGATGGCCTCCACCGGCGGTTCGCTGCGAGTGGGGGCGCCGAGGAAGAAGGGCTGCAGGGTACGAATTTGGTGAAAACCGGCGTGCAGCTCGGCGCAGAGACTGCGGGCCAGCGCCCGCTCGGCCCGCGCTTCGGGGTAGAGCCGGCGCGCGGGGCAGAGTTCGTGCAGGTATTCGGCAATGGCCAACGAGTCGTGCACCCGCACGCCGTCGTGATCGAGCCAGGGCACCAGGCCGGTGGGCGCTACCCGCTTGAGCCGCTGCAGATCCTTGGCATCCTCCAGGTCGAACACCTGCTCCTGCCACTCCAGCCCGCTCATGGCCAGCACCAGTGCCGCCCGCATTGCCCAGGTGGAGCCAGTGCCCACCGTCAATACCAGAGATCCCATCTATTGCCTCCTGCATGGGTTGTTCATGACCATCCCATCTGCCCCAATGGCACGACATCCGACGGCCGCTTCACATTTGCGCTCCGGCAGGTTTGACCCTCTCCGGGAGCAGTGCTAGTTTGATTTTCCAAAACAATCAGTTAGCAACAATGTGAGCAATGGACAGCCAATTTACCATCGTCATCGCAGATGACCACCCCCTGTTTCGGGGCGCCCTCTATCAAGCGGTGCACATGGCCATCGACGATGCCCAGCTGCTGGAAGCGGACTCCATCGACAGCCTGGCCCACCTGCTGGGGGAACACCCGGAAGTCGACCTGCTGCTGCTCGATCTCAAGATGCCGGGGGCCAACGGCTTCTCCGGTCTCGCCCACCTGCGCGGCCAATATCCTGACCTGCCCATCGTGGTGGTGTCGGCTTCGGAAGAGCCCGCCATCATCCAGCAGGTGCTGCGGCTCGGCGCGCTCGGCTTCATCCCCAAATCGGCGCCGATGAAGGAGCTGGTCAACGCCCTCAATACGGTGATCGGGGGTGACAACTGGGTGCCGGCCGGCATCTCGCTCCATCCCGAACCTTGTGAGGGCGCCGATTTTGCCAGCAAGCTGGCCAGCCTCACCCCCCAGCAGTACAAGGTACTGGTGATGCTGCGTGACGGCAGCCTCAACAAGCAGATCGCCTGGGAGCTCAATGTCTCCGAGGCCACCATCAAGGCTCATATCACCGCCATCTTCAGAAAACTCGGCGTCAAGAACCGCACCCAGGCGGTCATCGCCCTGCAGCAGATGGATATCAAGGAAGGCTGAGCCCTCCCAGCAAGCCTGCACACCATCTGCCACTCGACAAATAGCACGGTCGTACTTTACGCTGCCCCGGTCAATGAAGGAGAGTGCGATGAGCAAGGGCCGGCTGACCCGCGACAACATTTTGCAGACTGCGTTCGAGCAGGCGAGCCAGCAGGGGCTGGAGAGCCTCACCATCGGCTCCCTTGCCAGCGCCTGCGAGATGTCGAAAAGCGGCCTGTTCGCCCACTTCCAGTCCCGTGACAACCTGCAGATCGCCGTGCTGGAGTACGCCGCCGAGGTGTTCCGGGAGCGGGTGATCCAGCCGGTGCGCCAGCAACAGCACGGCAGCCAGCGAGAGAAGTTGATTGCCCTGTTGCAGGCCTGGCTGGCCTGGAATCAGAGTTTTGCCGGTCGCTGCATGTTCCTCGACGCCTGGACCTCGGCCCAGGAGGGTGAAGTACAGCAGGCCGCCCGCCAGCTCGTGCGCTTCTGGCTCGACTACCTAGCCCGCCAGGTGGTGCAGGGACAGAGCGAGGGGGAGTGGCGCAGCGACATGGATCCCTGGCGCGCCGTCTATCGCCTCTATGGCCTCTATCTGGCGGATCAGGTGTTCAATGCCCTCGATCTGTGTCAGGATCCGGCACGCCACTTCTGGCCCGAAGTGGAGACGCTGCTGGATGGCTGGCGCTGATGGATTGACCTCTCTTTTTTAAAACCGACGAAAAAGCACGACCGTTCGCACATAAAAACCACAGGATGACTATGAGCAGCAAGATCTACTTCAACACCCGCCGTTTCAGCCCGAGCAAATGGTTGCTTGGCCTTGGCACCCGCTTGCACCACACCCTGGCCCCCGCTCATGCCAAGCGTACCGCCAGCAAGCTGCTGCTCACCCCCCAGCGCAACCAGCGGGATGACACAGCGCCGGCCGGACTGGTCAAACAGGCCGTGCACACCAGCGAAGGCACCCTGATGAGCTACCGGCTCGGCCAGGGGCCGGTCTGGCTGCTGATGCACGGCTGGTCAGGCAGCGCCAGCCAGTTCTACCCGCTGATGAGCCACATTGCGGCCCAGGGCTTCACGGCCATTGCCTACGATCACCCGGCCCACGGCCACAGTGCCGGCCATACCGGCCACCTGCCCCGCTTCGTGCGCGCTTTCGACGAACTGGTGGAGAAGATGACGGCGGAGTGCGGCCCGCTGCAGGGCGTCATCGCCCACAGCATGGGGGGCGCCGTTACCCTCTCCAGCCGCCGACGCGAGCTGGATGCCCTGCCGCTGCTGCTCATCTCGCCGGTGCTCGACTACGTGCCCCAGCTCTACGGCATGGTGGCGCGCTCCGGCTACTCCATCCGGCTGTTCGATGCGGTGGTCAAGGAGATTGAGCAGGAGTACCAGCACCCCTTGAGCACGGTCGACCCGCTGGGGCGGCTCGCTGGCCGCAGCGGGGCCGCCATCATAGTGCACGACGACGAGGATCGCTTCGCTCCGCACGGCGATTCCCTGCGCGCCACTCAGGATGGTCGCACCCGGCTGGTGAGCACCCGCGGCCTCGGCCACGGCCGCATCCTCGCCAGTGCCCCGGCCTTCGCCGCCTTCGATCAGCTGAGCGCTGCCCACAGCAACCACTGAGCAGCCTCAAAAAGGGCCTGCAAAAAATGGTGGGCAGGCCTGTTTTTATATTTGATACAGCGTCTTATAGTTAAATTGCTCGGTGGCAACACCCCCAGTGGCATGCATAAGGCGCAGTATCATGGCCAGACCCAACACAGCTCTTCTATTGACCGGTGGTGGTGCCCGCGCCGCCTACCAGGTCGGCGCCCTCAAGGCGATCGCCGAGTTCTATCCCCGCAATCTCGGTATTCCGTTTCCCATTCTGTGCGGTACCTCGGCCGGCGCCATCAATGTCACCGCGCTGGCCTGTTACGCCTCCTGCTTTCATCTGGGAGTGCGCAAGCTGGAGTGGGTCTGGCGCCGTTTCGAGACCCACCACATCTTCGACTTTCACCCGGGGCGCCTGTTGTGGCGACTGATGTATGAGGGCTCGGCGGGGCTCGTCAATCCCCACACCAACCACGCCTTTCACCTGTTCGACAACGCGCCGCTGCGCCGCCTGCTGGATCAGCTCATCGACTATCACCGCATCGACGACAACATCCTCTATGGCAGCCTGGAGGCGCTCGCCATCACCGCCTCCGACTACGACGACGGCCTCTCCACCACTTTCTTTCAGGGGCGAGCGGAACATCTGCCGTGGGAGCGGGCCAGACGGCGCGGGCTGCGCACCCTGCTCACCTCGGATCACCTGCTCGCCTCCTCGGCGCTGCCGTTCGTCTTCCCGGCCACCCACATCGGCGAGAAATTCTACGGCGATGGCTCCATCCATCAGCTGAGCCCGCTCAGCCCCGCCATCCACCTGGGGGCGGAGCGGATCCTGCTGATCACCCTGGATCCGCCTGCGCACACGGCCCCCACCTTCCACCATGGCCACCTGACCAGCTCCAACATCGCCAGCCACCTGCTGGACACCGTCTTCACCGACACCCTCAACTCGGATCTGGAACGGCTGTGGCGCATCAACCAGACCTTGGATCTCATTCCGGAGCGGGAGCGCAACCGGTTGAAACTCAAACGGGTGGAGACCTGCGTGCTCAAGCCGAGCCAGGATCTCGACCTGCTGGCGCTGGCCTATCTGCGCAAGCTGCCGGTGCACCTGCGCCGCCTGCTGCGGGTACTGGGGGTGACGGGGGACGAGACCAGCAGCCTGGCCAGTTTCCTGATGTTCTATCCCGGCTACTGCCAGCAGCTTATCAAGCTGGGCTACCTGGATACCCTGAACGAGCGCCAGCGGGTCGAACAGTTTCTGGGGCTAGAGGAGGCGGTACGGGTCGAGGCCTGAACCGGGGCATTCAAGCGAGGCGGGGACGGCATTGGCAGCAGGCCTGGCGCAACATGGGCTCAGGGATCAGCGCCCCTCCAGCAGGCGCTGTTCCGCCTGCTCCACCGCCACCGCATTGCCAAACAGCACCAGCTTATCCCCCGTCGCCAGCACCAGTTCGGGCTTGGGCTCCAGCCGCTGTGTGCCCCGCTGCACCTCCCTGATCCGTACCGCATCGAGCCCCAGCGCCTGCACGCTGCGCCCCACCGCCCAGGCCTGCTCGTGCAGCAGCACGGGGTGCAGGCGCTCGAGCAGCTGATCCGTCTCTAGGTTGGCGGCGCTTTGATCTCCCCAATAGAAGCCGTGCAGGAAGCGATACTGGTTGCTGCGCTCGTGCTCCATGCGCCGGATCACCCGGCCGATGGGGATGTCGCAGTTGAGCAGCAGGTGGGAGACCAGCATCAGGGCCCCCTCCTGGGACTCGGGGATCACCTCGAAGGCCCCCGCCCGCTTGAACGCCTCCAGGAAGCTGTCGTCCCGGGTGCGCACCAGCACCTTCACCTCCCCCGCCAGCTCCCTGATGAGCGCCAGCATGGCCTCGACCCGCTTGGGATCGTCAAAGGTGATGATCACCAGCCTGGCCCGCAGCAGGCCGGCGGCCAGCAGGATGTCGCGCCGGCTGGCATCGCCGAAAGCCACCTGTTCCCCCGCCGACTTGGCCTCGCTCACCCGCTCGGGATCGAGATCCAGCGCCAGGAAGGGGATCTCCTCCTGCTTGAGAAAGCGGGCGCAGGTCTGGCCGGCCCGGCCAAAGCCCGCGATGATCACATGCTGACTCTTGCTCAGGCCCGACTGGGCCACTTCTGAGCGGGTGAGCAGGGCCGGATCCGTGAGGGAGCGGGCCAGCTGGTGAGCCTGCTGCACCAGCCAGGGGGTCATGGCGATGGAGGTGACCCCAATACCGATGAGCAGGGAGACCAGCCGGTGATCGAGCAGACCGTGGTGATTGGCCAGTGCCAGCAGTACGAAGCCGAACTCCCCCACCTGGCTCAGCATGATCCCCGCCGCCATGGCGTCGCGCTTGCGCTCCCCCATCAGCCGACCGGCCAGCAGCACCAGCAGCGACTTGAACAGGATGAGGGCCGGCACGCTCAGCGCCACCAGCCACCAATCCAGCGCCACCCGCTGCCAGTCCATGGTCATGCCGATGGTGATGAAGAAGAGCCCCATCAGCACGTCCCGAAACGGCCGGATGTCCACCTCAAGCTGGTGACGGTAGTGGGACTCTCCCAGCATCATGCCCGCCAGAAAGGCCCCCAACGCCATGGAGAGCCCCATCCACTGGGTGAGCGAAGCGGCCAGCAGCGCCACCAGCAGGGTACTCAGCACGAACAGTTCGTCGGAGCGGGCCCGCGCCACCTCGTGAAACAGCAGCGGCAGCAGCCACTTGCCCACCGCCAGCAGGCTCAGCAGGGCAAACAGCCCCTTGAGGGTGGCCCAGGCGATCTCCGCCAGCAGGGCGCTGCCCTGGATCTCCGGCCGAGCCAGAATGGGGATCATCACCAACAACGGCACCACCGCCAGATCCTGAAACAGCAGCACGCTCACCCCGAGCTGGGCACGGCGGGTGTGCAGCTGCTTCTGATCCCCCAGCTGTTTGATCACCACGGCGGTGGAGGAGAGCGCCAGGGTGCCCGACACCACCAGCGCCTGGGCCAGAGTCAGGCCCCACCACCATGCGATGGCAAAAAACAGCAGGGAGGTGAGCAGCACCTGCAGGCCACCGACCCCGATCACCAGCCGACGCATGGCGATGAGCCGGGGCAGCGAGAACTCCAGCCCCAGCGAAAACATCAGAAAGACGATACCGAGCTCGGCGATGGTCTGCATGATCGACTGGCCGGTGATCACGGCCGCGCCATGGGGGCCGAGCACGACCCCGGCGAGCAGGTAGGCAAGGATCACCGGCTGGCCGAGGCGCCGGAAAATCGCCACCAGCAGGACGGCGGCAAGCAGCAGGATCAATACGTCTGCGTACAATATTTCCTCCTTTTTTATCTACTTAAGCCTAGCCAGCCGTCCTTGTTCGCATCGAACATATTTTGGGCACAGGTATTGCAGGTAAGCAGCAGGAAGTAGGTTGTTTGAGGGCTGTACCGTGGAAAACACATCATCATTGAGCGGTCTGGGACATGGCATCGAGCAGTGGGTTCGCCAGATGGAGCGGCTCACGCCGCTGGCAAGCCAGGATCGCAACCAGCTGCTCGAGCAGTTGCTGGTGCAGACCGATCTGGGCAGCCTGCTGGCAACTTTTGCCGATCGTGCGGCAAGAATTGTCCGGATCCACAGCCTGCACTTCGACTGCGGCCAACCGCACACCCTGATCCAGCATCCCCCCCAGGCCAGCCTCACTCTGCACAGCTACCCGTTCGAGCTGCGCGGTCAACACGGCCAGCTGCTGGGCCAGCTGCACTACACCCTGGAACACGTCCTGAGCGGCAGTCAGCAGCGGGTGCTGCAGCAGTATCACCAGCTGCTCAGCCTGCCGCTACCTCTCTATCTGCGCCTGTCACAGCTGGAGCTGCAGGTACGGCTCGATCACCTGACCGGGCTCGGCAACCGCTCCTACTTCGACGAGGCCATCGGCCGCGCGGTGGAGCAACACAGCCGGGAGTCCCACGGGTTGGTGCTGGTACTGCTGGATCTCGACCGCTTCAAGCAGATCAACGACACCTGGGGTCATCCGGTGGGCGATCTGGTGCTGAGCCGCTTCGCCCAGCTGCTGACCCACTGCATCCGCAGCACGGATCAGGCGTTTCGCCTCGGCGGCGACGAGTTCGCCCTGCTGCTGCAACCTGCCGAGCCCGAGGCCTGGCGCCCGGTCTGGCTGCGTCTGCAACAGATGCTGCTGACCCACAAGGAGCTCAGTACCTTCTCGGTCGGCTGCAGCCTGGGGGCCGCCAGCTGGCAGTCCGGGGTGGACGTGCACAGCCTGTACGAGGCGGCCGATGCCCACCTCTACGCCCGCAAGAAAGCGGGCAAGGCCGGCCTGCTGGACTGAACCGGCAAGCCGCGGATGCGACAAGGCCGGCATATGCCGGCCTTGTCCGTTTGCAGCTGAGGGGTCACAGCGGGGGCTGACAGGCCGCCGCCGGCAGCCAGTGCCAGACCAGGCCGGGCTCCTGCGTCATGAATCCGTCACAGAGGAACAGCTCCCCCACCGCCGCCACCTGCTCGCCGTAATAGAGGATGGGAATGCGACCGCGCTGCCAGGAGGGCACCCCGTACTCCTGCAGCAGCTTCTTGAGGCGCCGGCTGCCGCCGCGCCCCACCGGTTTGAGCATGCTGCCGGCGGCCACCCCGAAGCGTACCGACAACGGCTCGTCCGCCCCTGGCAGCCGCAGCCCTTCGCCCTCCGTCCGCGAGATCAGTCGCACCTCGCCGAGCCCGTCCGGCAGGATCAGCGTCTCCCCCACCCTCAACGCCAGCTGCTCATGACGAGGTTGCAGTCCGGGTCGCACCAGGTGAAGCCGCCCTTGAAAGCGGCGGCAGCTCTGCTCCCCCCAGTTGAGCTGGGGATTGGCGTCTTCCCGCGCCAGCGCCACCTCCTGCCAGAGCAGGCCGAGCTGCTCGCGGGAGGGCATCTCTCCCCCCTGGCGGCGGATCCAGTAACGCAGCAGGTTGTTGCGCCGGGTACCTGACAGGGCCTGCAGCGGCGTGATCTGCAGTGCCTCTCCTGCCGCCGCCAGCCGCCAGTCGGCCTCGGCCAGCTCCTCCAGCAGCGCCTCCTGTTCGGCGCACAGCGCCATGCTGCGCGCCGCCGTCTGGGCCATGGCGGGCCAGCGGGCCTTGAGCTGGGGAATGAGCTGCTGGCGCAAGAAGTTGCGGTCATAACTCACATCCTGATTGCTCTCATCTTCCACCCAGCCATAGGGGAGGCCCGCCGCCACCTCGGCCAGCTCGGCCCGGCTCACCTCGAGCAGCGGGCGCAGCAGCAAGCCGCCGGCAAAGGGCTGGCTTGGCACCATGCCCGCCAGCCCGCGCAGACCGGCGCCACGCTTGAGCGCCAGCAGCAGGGTCTCCAGCTGATCGTCCTGATGGTGAGCGGTGAGCAGCCACTCCCCCTCCCCCAGCTGAGCGGCGAGGGCCTGATAACGGGCCTCCCGCGCCTGCGCCTCCAGGCTGTCGCCACAGCCCCGCTGCAACTGCACCCGCTCGACCAGCAGCGGCACCGCCAGTTGCTGACACACCCCTTCGCAGTGGACCACCCACTCGTCGGCATGTGGGCTCAGGCCATGATGGACGTGCAGAACGCGCAGGGCAAAGCCGTGGGCGCGGGCAAAGCGGGTCGCCAGCACCAGCAGCACGGTGGAGTCGAGCCCGCCGCTGAAGGCCACCAGCAGGCCGCGGGAACCTTCCGGCGCGGGCAGGGTCTGACAAAAGCGAGAATAAATACGAGAAATCATAGGCTTCCCCAATACGACCAGGCCGATCTTAGCAGAGTCGGGCTTATCAAGCGCTAACCCGACTGCTAGGGAAAGTGCGAAAAAGTCCTTGATGTGAGATCATGAACCCCACTTGGCATCAGGGATGAGGTTCAGCATGAGTCACCAGCTCACCTTCGCGGACTGCGAGTTCAATGGCAAACGCCGTAAAACCCGTAAAGAGATATTCTTGGCTCGCATGGAGGCTGTGCTCCCATGGCCAAGGATGCTGGGGGTCATCGAACCCGTCTATCCCAAAGCTGGTAACGGGCGTCGTCCCTACCCACTCGATACCATGCTCCGCATTCACTGTATGCAGCAGTGGTACAACCTCAGCGACGGCGCCATGGAGGACGCACTCTACGAAATTGCCTCAATGCGTCTGTTTGCCAAACTCTCCCTGGACCAGGCTATCCCTGACCGCACTACCATCATGAATTTCCGGCATCTGCTGGAGCAGCACCAACTGGCACGCCAACTATTCGAGGCCATCAACCAGTGGCTCTGTGACGCTGGCATCATGATGA
>NZ_NEVB01000060.1:0-9528 GCF_002259925.1 Aeromonas sp. A35_P
CTAGCAGGCTGAGTTTGCGACGTGCTACTTTCTCGTTGGTGGTCATACGGTGACTCCAGATAACACGGTAGGGGTACCGTTTTGTTATCCGGTTTGAAGCCGTATGACCACTCCCTTTTGTGGGCAACTGTCAGGTGAATACCATCTCCATACATCCCGTGAATTAACATCATCACGTTCGATCATGTCAACCAGTCTGCTTGCGGATTGCTCCGGTGTCAGCGTCGCATCGGCAGGGGCCATTTTGGTGAGCAGTGCCCCGGGGTGGACCGAGATCACTTTAATACCCATGCTCTCCAAATCATCCGCCATGCAGAGTGACAACATATTCTGGGCCGCCTTCGCAATGCGATAAGAGAAAGAGCACTTGATTCCCTTGGCTGCGCCTGCTGCTTGCATGTTCAATGATCCTCTCCTTGAACTGATATTGACGATCAAGGATGGTTGCATTCTATTTTCATGGTTCAGCAGGGCTTTTACGGTAGAAAGAGCACCGACACAGTGAGTTTTAAATTCATAAGTGAGCTGGTCGCTTGTACTGCGCTTGGTATCTATACCCGGGGTGCCGGCGGAGCCCGCATTGTTTATGACAATATCTATCTTCGTGTGCTCGATAAACCCGGAAAGCTGAGACTCGTAGTTTTCATGAGTTACATCAGCAACAAGCACAGAGACTCCAGGGTACATAGTCGTCAGCATGTCATAGGCATTGGCGGTTCTGACAACTGCATAAACCTGATACTTGTGTTTATAAAAAGTCTGGACGAGTGCCAGCCCCAATCCTCTGCTCGCCCCCGTTATCAATACTGCCTTCATCACACCACCCATTAATCCATATGGCCAGTTCATGTTCACCCGCAGGTTCGAATAGCAGATCATATTCGGATCTGCGGGGGAGGCCAGTATGCCACAGCTATTTCCGCCCACCAGCGGGTAGAAATGACAACCGTTAGATGGAGATCTGCCAGTCTGATTATCTGGATGGGATCACATGAATCACCGGTAGTGACATTACCCTCGCACGACAGGCAAAACCGCCGCCAACCTTGAAAAATCGGGCCATAGAGCGTATAACCACGCGCTTGTCAGTGTATTGAGTGAGCCTATTTTCATGCAGCAAAACGCGCAGCAAACAGAACCCGTGCAGAACGCCCCCTTTTGGCAGGTAAAGAGCCTGCAACAGATGACCATGACGGAGTGGGAGTCCCTGTGCGACGGCTGCGGCAAGTGCTGCCTGAACAAGCTGATCGACGAGGACACCGAGGAGCTGGTGTTCACCAACGTGGCCTGCAACCTGCTCAATACCAAGACCTGCCAGTGCTCCGACTACGGTAACCGCTTCAAAAAAGAGCCGGACTGCCTGCAGATCACCCACGACAAGATTGCCGAATATGACTGGCTGCCATCGACCTGTGCCTACCGCCTGCTGGCGGAGGGGCAGAGCCTGCCAGAGTGGCATCCGCTTATCACCGGCAGCCGCAGCGCCATGCACCAGGCTGGTCAGTCGGTGCGCGGCAAGGTGGTGCACGAGGTGGATGCCGGCGACTGGATCGATCACATCATTACCTGGGCCAGCTAACGCCAGGCCTGTCTATCGGGCCAGCCGTCGAGTCGCATAAACAGCGAAGGGGCAGGGGAGTCATCACTCCCTGCCCCTTCGGCTTTCTGGCCCCTTTCTAAGCGCTGCGAAGGTGCCTATTTGTCCGCCTTGCCCGCCGCATCGGCCAGTTTGGCCAGCTGTTTGTCATACCAGGCCACCGGGCGGTTCTCATCCTCTGCCCGCTCCTTGCGCCGGATGGCATTGCGCACCGCCATGGCCCCCAGCCAGCGAAAGGGTTCGGGCGGAAAGTAGCCGCGCGGGCCGCTGACCAGTGCGCAGTCGCGCCACAGTTTGTCCTCCTCCCGCACTTCATCGCGCACCAAAGCCGCCAGGATCTGGCCGCCCATCCAGCTCTGGGCCACCCCGTTGCCGGAATAGCCGAGGCCATAGACAACGTTGGGCTGCCCTCGCCAGTGGCCAAAGAAGGGGAGGCCATCCACCGAGCGGTCGGAGGCGCCGCACCAGCTGGCGGCGATGGGCACCTCCTTGAGCGCCGGAAAGAAGCTGCGCAGGGTGCGGGTGAGGGGGACAAGATAACGGCTTGGTTCGTCGAACCCGGCCAGATGGCGGTTGGCAAAGGCAAAGGTGTTGCCCCCCTTGCCCAGCATCAGCCGCCCTTGCGGTGTTGAGCGGTAGTAGTGGACAAAGGTGCGGCCATCCACCACGGAGCGGCCGTGCTCAAGCTGCTGGGCGGCCAGGGCATCCGGCGCGGGGTCGGTTATCACCATGTCGGAGGAGACCAGCACTATGCTGCGGCGCAACTCGCGAAAGTGCGCCGCCATGGCGCTGTTGAGGGCCAGCACCACCTTGCGGGCACGCACCTCACCCTGCGGCGTTTGCACCCGCGCTGGCTGGCCCGCCTCAAGGCGCTGCATGGGGGAGCCTTCATAGACCTCGACCCCCAGCTTCCGCGCCACCCGCAGCAGGCCGCGCACCAACAGTGCCGGTTGCACCGAACCCGCGTGAGGGCTGTAGAGCCCCTCCAGATGAACATGGGAGCCGCTCTGGCTCGCCAGTTCACCCTCTTCAATTGCCTGCCACTGGTTAAGGTCGGCTCGCTGTAGCTCCCGCAATACCGGCTCCATCAGGCCGCGCTGGGCCTCGCTGGTTGCGGTGTAACAGGTGCCCTCGACCCTCAACTCCGCCTCTATGTTGTGCTTTTCGCAGAAGCGGGCGATCTCGTGCACCGCCTGCTCTGAGTTTTGCACCAGCCAGGCGGCCTGCTGCTCGCCAAAGAGGCGCTTTAAGGTCAAATACTTGGCCGACCAGGTGAGCAGGCAGCCGCCGTTGCGCCCGGAGGCGCCGCTGCCGCAGCGATCCTTCTCCAGCACCATGATGCGTAAGGCAGGCTCGGCCTGTTTAAGGGCGATGGCGCTCCACAGCCCGGTAAAGCCGCCGCCGACGATGCAGACATCGGCCTCGTGGTTGCCGACCAAGGGGATGGGGGGCGCGGGCTGTTCGGCAGCGAGCGCTTCGGCCAGCCAGAAGGGGAGAGTGGACATGATGACTCCTCGACAAGGTTATTGGTGGCGCCAGCGCTGGGTGCGATCCAGCAGGGCGCGGCTCAAAAAGAGCTGGAGCAGCTTGACGGTGGCGGCGGCCAGCAGGATCAGGGTGGCCATGGCAGCGGCCGCGGCGGTATCGCCGGAATCCTCCATGTTGAGCACGGCGATGGAGGCGAGCACGCTGTCGCTCGAATAGAGGAAGATCACCGCCGAGGTGGTGGTCATGGCGTTGACGAACAGATAGATGAAGATCTCCAGCAGTGCCGGCAGGGAGGCGGGCAGAGTCACTCGCCAAAACGCTTTCCAGAGCGGAATGCGCAATGAGATGGCCACCAGCTCCAGCTCCTTGGGCAGTTGCTTGAGGCTGGTCAGCGCCGTCATATGCCCCACTGTGTAGTAGTGGATGACGCAGGAGAGCACCATCAGCGGCAGAGTGCCATAGAGAGTGCCGTAGAGGCCACCAAACAGCGGATTGCCGTTGAAAAAGAAGATGTAACCCAGCCCCAGCACCATGCCGGGCACCGCCAGCGACAGCATGGCGAGCAGGTGCAGCAACTGGCGCAGCCATGCAAAGTGGCGCCCCTTCTCCTGTGCCCAGGCCAGCACCATCACCAGCACGGTACCGATAAGCGCGGTATAGAGGCCCAGCTGCAAGGTGTTGGTAAAGGGCTGCCAGCCATAGACGCTGTTGCTGTCAAAGGCGTAGTGATCGAGCGTCAGCCCGAGGTTGTAGGGCCAGAACTGCACCAGGGAGCCGTAAACCGCCATGCCCACCAGCGCCAGAAACAGCAGGGCCCAGAGAGTACACCAGCCGAGCGCCAGCAGATCCCGCAGCCGATGGGGTTTGGGCTGATAGGGCACCGCCTTGGTGCTGCTCTGCTCCTGCATCTTGCTGCGCACTCTGTGCTCCAGGGCAAAGCTCAACAGTGCCGGCAGCAGCAGGGTGACGCTGGCAACGGCGCCCAGCGAGAAGTTCTGCATCCCGATCACCTGCCGGTAGATGTCGGTGGCCAGCACGCTGTACTGGCCACCAATCACCTTGGCCACCCCGAAGTCGCAGATGGTGAGGGTGAAGACGGCGATGGCGGCGCTGAGCAGGCCATAACGGGCGGTAGGCAGGGTGACGGTGACAAAGGTGCGCCAGCCGCTGCTGCCGAGCACCCGGGAGGCTTCATAGAGGCGGGCGTCGCTCTGGCCGAGCGCCGTGATCAGGATCATCAGGGCGTGAGGGAAGCACCAGAAGCCCAGACCAATGACGATGCCGATGGGGCCGTAGATGCTCTCGCCGCCCAGCAGCCCCTTGGCGATCCCCTGATTGCCAAACCAGTAGACCAGACTGATGGCGGGTAGCAGGGAGGGCATCAACAGCGGAATAAGGCCGATGAGGCGAAACAGGGGCTTGCCCGGCATGCAGGTGCGGGTGAGGGCATAGGCGTAGCCAAAGGCGATGGTCACCACCAGCGCGGTGATCAGCACCCCGAGCCAGAGGGTGTTGCCGATGGTGCGCCCCAGATGAGGGGAGTCGAAGTAGGCGCTGAAGTTGGCAAGGCCCACCCAGAGCCCGTTCTCATCCTGCAGGCTCTTTTGCAGCATGGTGAGCAGCGGCAGCAAGAGGCCCCCCACCAGCAGGGCGATGCCAAGCAAAAGCAGGATCAGCTGCAGCAGTTGATCCCGGCTCCAGCCGCGACAGAGCCGCTGCCAGCGGGAGGTGCGTTGCGCCACGGTTGACGGCGACAAGGGGGAGGTCGCGAAGGGGGCGTTCATGAGCGCTCTCCTTCAAACAGCTGCATCGCCCCGGCGGGCCAGTGCAGCGAGCAGCGCATGCCGCTGCGCCAGTCCCCCTGTTCGTGACGTGGCAACTCGTGGGTCGGGCGCTCCACCAGAATTTGCTGCGGGCCCAGATAGGTGTCGGCGGTGCAGATAAGGCGCTGGGCGGCGCCGAGAAACTCTACCTGATCGATCTGCGCGTCGATGCCGTGCTGACCAAGATACAGCTCGCTCGGCGCACTCAGGGTGATCGCCTCGGGGCGGATCGCCACCTGCAATTTGCTGCCGGCCGCGGCCCGGTTGGCGAGTGTCAGCGGCTGCTCGTTAAGGCGCACCTGAGTGGGGCTCAGCACCAGGGTGTCGAGGAAGTTCATGGTGCCGACAAAGCTTGCCACGAAACGGCTGGCAGGCTGGTGGTAGATCGCCTGCGGGGTGCCCACCTGCACGATGCGGCCGCTCTCCATCACCACGATGCGATCGGCCATGGTCAGCGCCTCTTCCTGATCGTGGGTCACCATGATGGTGGTGATGCCAAGGCGCTGCTGCAGGGCGCGGATCTCGCTGCGAAGATGGGTGCGCACCAGTGCATCCAGCGCGCTGAGCGGTTCGTCCAGCAGCAACAGGCCGGGGGAGAGGGCGAGTGCCCGGGCCAGCGCCACCCGCTGCTGCTGGCCGCCGGAGATCTGGCTCGGGTATTTGTGGGACTGGGCCGTGAGAGCCACCAGCCCCAGCCAGTGATCGACCCGCTCCTTGATGAGGTCCCGTGCCAGCCCCTGATTCTCAAGGCCAAAGGCGATGTTCTGGGCCACCGTCAGGTTGGGGAAGAGGGCGTAGGACTGAAACACGATGCCAAAATCGCGCTGCTGGGGCGGCAGGCGGGAGATATTGCGCCCCCCTTGCCAGATCTCGCCGCTGTCCGGCAGATCCAGCCCGGCGATGGCTCTGAGCAAGGTGGTCTTGCCGCAGCCGGAGGGGCCGAGAAAACAGATGAACTCCCCCGGCTCAATGGTCAGAGAGATCCCCTTGAGGGCCTGAAAAGCCCCGAACTGCTTGTTGAGATGTTGAATGTCCAGATAGGGCTGGGTCATGGTGCGACTCGCTACTGATTTGGTATATACCAGTTTGTGGGTGAAGTGTGACGGTCAGGTGATCGGGGGATGACGGCTTGATGACAGTCAGATGACGACGGGGCGCCAGCAGATGGCTGGGCTGCGTGTGGATGGGGGGCCACCCATTGAGGACGACACACATGGGGTTGATGCCAAAAAACGAAGGCCAACCTGGGTTGGCCTTCGGCAATCGGTTTATCGGCCTGGGTGCATTGGCATTGCTCAAACCAGCCTTAAACGGGATTACTGCTTGGCTTCGGTCTTGCCATCGAAGCTGGCGCTCCACTGGGCCAGGATGGTGTTGCGCTCGCGGGCAGCCCAGCCAAAGTCGTTGTCGATCATCTGGCCCTTGATGTTGGCGGGATAACCGGCTCTTGGCTTGGCCACCTCCGGAATGGCGACCACGGCAAACGACTTGTTGTAGAGGGCGTTGGCCTGCTCGGTGGCGGCAAAGTCGAGCAGCTGTTTGGCGGCATCCAGCTTGGGGGTACCCTTGATGATGGCGGCGGCTTCCATGTCCCAGCCCGAGCCCTCTTTCGGGAACACCACCTCGATGGGGGCCCCCTTGGCCTTGAGGCTGGTGGCGGGGAAGTCGAAGGAGATACCGATCACCGTCTCGCCGCTGGCGGCCAGCTTGCAGGGGGCGGAGCCCGAGTGGGTGTAACGGTCGATGTTCTGGTGCAACCCGTTCATGAATTGCCAGCCCTGCTGCTCGCCCATGGTCTGCAGCCAGCCGGCGACGCTCAGGTAACCGGTGCCGGAGGAGCTGGGGTTGGGCATGATCACCTTGCCCTTGTATATGGGCTTGGTGAGGTCGGCCCAGCTGGTGGGGGCCGGGATCCCCTGTTTCTCCGCCTCTACCTTGTTGAAGCAGATGGCGCTGAAGAAGGCGTCCAGTCCTATCCAGTGCGGCTCGGCCTTGTTGTCGCGAAAGCGGCTGTCGAGCTTATCCAATCCCTTGGGCGCATAGGCACTCAGCATCTGCTGCTGGTCGAGCTGCATCAGGCTGGTGGCCGCCAGCCCCCACACCACATCCGCTTTGGGCTGGGCTTTTTCTGCCAGCAAGCGGGCGGTGACCACGCCGGTGGAGTCGCGCACCCACTTGATGTTGATGTCCGGATGCTGGCGCTCGAACGCGGTTTTCAGCTCGCCGAGCTGCTCCGGTTCGAAGGCGGTGTAGACGGTGAGATCGGTCGCGGCCAGTGCCGGGGCTGTCATGGCGGCCAGCACGGCGGCGGCCAGCAGATGGGTTCCCTGTTTCATCCTCTTCTCCATTTAAATTGGCTTGGTATAAACCAGATTGGTCGAGAGAGAGGCTAGGGGATCTTTATGACGTTCGGGTGACGGCCCCATGACGTTTTGCCGAGCCGGTTGCGGCACTCAATCCTGGGTATCCACCTCGATCTCCAGACTGTCGTGGCGCCAGTACTCCAGATCGAAGTCGAGCACCCGGCCGTGCTGATCGAAGTTGAGCCGCTCGAGGCGCAGGGCGGGCAGACCGGCGGTGGCCCCCAGCGCCTTGGCCACCTCGTCCGGCAGGGCGGTGGGGAAGAAGCGCACCTGCATGCGGGCGTAGTGAAGATCGTAATGGGCCTGGTAGATCTCGGTCAGACTGCCGTTGAGATCCAGCTCCAGCAGGCCGGGTACCCGCTCTGGCAGGCAGTGGTTCTCGCAATAGCAGATGGCGCGCCCGTTGGCGTAGCGCAGCCGCTTGAGCAGAAACAGGCTGTCGAATGGCTTGAGCTGCAGCCGCGCCATCAGTGCCGGGGGCACCGCCTGGCGGCTCTTCTTCAGCAACTCGGTGCGCGGCTCCCCCCCTTGCTCCCGCACAATCTGGTGAAAGTTGGAGGTGCGTCTTGGGTTGAGGCTGAAACGGGGCGGGGTGACGAACCAGCCCCGGCGATCCTCCCGATAGATAAGGCCATTGGCCTCCAGCTGCACCAGCGCCTCACGGATGGTGACCCTTGTGGTGGCGTAGAGTTCCCCCAGCAGCCGCTCGGAGGGGAGCTTGTCGTTGGGGGCTAGGCCCCCCGCCAGGATCTGGTTGGCGAGGGCATCCTTGATCTGCAGATATTGCGGTTTGCTCATGAAAATCCCTGGTTTTGCATTGAATCGTGCAATGGGTTGGGCACTGGGCTGGTCATCGGCCCGGTCGCTAAGCGTAGGCATCAACGTGCATTGGTAGAGACCAGTGTTGCCCCTGTTGTTCAGGCTTCCTAGATTATCGCGATCCCGGCGCCGTAAATGAATTTTTTGTTGCACATGGCGCCACCCCTTTGACCTTGGCGGGGGAGTTACCCACAATGCGCTCAATCTGGTATATACCAAAAGGAGCTAAATCATGACCCATATTCCTGCGGCCCCCGCCGCCGTCGATTACCTGCTGCTGACCCCGGGCCCCCTCTCGACCACCGCCACGGTGCGCGCCGCCATGCTGCAAGACAGCTGCACCTGGGATGCGGACTACAACCAGGGTGTGGTGGAGCCCATCCGCCGTGAGCTGGTGCGCCTCGCCACCGGCCCGGAGTATGAAAACGACTACAGCGCCGTGCTGCTGCAGGGGAGCGGCAGCTATGTGGTGGAGAGCGTGCTGGGTTCGGCGATAGGTGTCGATGAGTGTCTGCTGATCATCAACAACGGCGCCTACGGTGCCCGCATGGGGGAGATGGCCCGCTGCCTTGGCTTGCGCCACCATGAGCTCGACTGCGGCGAGACAAACTGCCCGGAACCTGCTGCTATCGAGGCGATGCTGGTGTGCCACCCCGAGATCACCCATCTGGCCATGGTGCACTGCGAGACCACCACCGGCATGCTCAACCCGTTGGAGGAGGTGGCTGAGCTCTGCCAGCGCCGCGGCATTCGCCTGATCGTCGATGCCATGAGCAGCTTTGGCGGTATCCCCATCGACATGGGGCGCCTTGGCATCGAGTTTCTCATCAGCTCCGCCAACAAGTGCATTCAGGGGGTGCCGGGCTTTGGCTTCGTCATCGCCCGCCGCGTGGCGCTCACGGCCTGCGCCGGTCGTGCCCGCTCGGTCTCCCTCGACCTGCACGCCCAGTGGCAGACCATGGAGCAGCAGGGGGGCAAGTGGCGTTTTACCTCGCCCACCCACACCGTGCTCGCCTTTGCCCAGGCCCTGCGCGAGCTGGACGAAGAGGGGGGCATCGCCGCCCGCCATCGGCGCTATAGCGAAAACCAGCGCACCCTGGTGGACGGCATGGCCGCCCTTGGCTTTGCCCCGTTGCTGCCCGAGCAGTGGCAATCTCCCATCATTACCGCCTTCTACTCTCCGACCCATCCTGATTACCGCTTCGCCGACTTCTACCAGCGGCTCAAGGCGCAGGGCTTTGTCATCTATCCGGGCAAGGTCTCCCAAGCCGACTGCTTCCGTATCGGCAATATCGGTGACGTGACCCCAGAGCGGGTGCGCTGCCTGCTCGCCGCCATGGCCAGCGCCTGTTACTGGCAAGGGGACGCGCGATGACCAGCATGGCGCCTCACGGTTGCGATCAGCACGACCATAAGCTGCACGGCAGTGGCCGTGCCG
>NZ_NEVB01000061.1:0-9513 GCF_002259925.1 Aeromonas sp. A35_P
GCTTTCATCTTCGGTCACACCACCGGTATCGGTACCGGTGATCACCGCCGCATCGTTCACGCCAGTGATGGTGATGGTCACGGTATGGGTAGTGCCGTCGACGGACTCGACCACAAAGGTCTCGACCTTGGTCTCCCCCTCGCCCAGGTACTGCACCTTGCTGTTGTCGACGTTGTAGCTCCAGGCGCCACCTTCGGTGATGGTCAGGCTACCCAGTGCGCCGGCGCTCGGGGTGCCGTTGCCAGAAACAAACTTGGCTTCGTCGGCGCCGTCCACGTCGGTCACGGTCAGGGTGCCGGTCTCGGTCAGCAGCGGAGTGCTTTCATCTTCGGTGACCGCACCAGAGTCGGTGCCGCCAATGACGGCAGCATCGTTGACCGGCGTAACAGTTCCGGTCACGCCGCCAGTGGCGCTGTTCAGGCCATCGGTAACCGTGTATTCAAATGCGATGTTGCCGTTGAAATCCGGAGCCGGTGTAAAGATCAGCTGGCCATTGTTCAGGGTGACGGAGCCGTTGCTGATCGCGACCGTGCCACCTTCGGCAATCGCCTGACCGTTGATGGCGGTGATGGTGATAGGATCACCATCCGCATCCGTGTCGTTGCCAAGCACATTGATGGTGACAGTGCCATCCTCCGCCACGGTGAACTGGTCGTCACCCGGCTGGGGCGCAGCATTCACCACGCTGTTGTCAGTTCCCTTGGGAGAGGTGTTGCCCACCGGGTCGGTCAGGGTGGCATCCACCGTGATGGGGCCGTTGACCGGCAGATCCGTGGTGGGAATGGTCAGGGTGACCTGGGTACGGCCGATATCGTCGGTCGTCAGAATTCTGCTTGAGTCGGGCACGCCATCGCCGTTCCAGTCCACATCGAGGCGATCGCCGGCCTTGGCATCGCCCGGCAGCCGGATGATGACATCCACCCCGTTCTCGCGCTCATTGGCGGAGATGACATTGTCCGCCCCGTCCTGGATGTCCACTTGCGGTGCCGAGGGAGCGGTACTGTCCACGCTGCCGTCGTCGGTCGCGGTGCCGGTGTTGCCGGCCGGATCGGTGACGCTGCCCGTGACGGTGTAGGAACCATCCGGCAGCGGTGTGATGACATCCACGCTGAAGGTGCCATCCGGATTGACGGTGGTGATCAGGGTTTGCTGGTTGCCATTGGCATCGGTCACCAACAGGGTCACGGTACTGCCGGCGGCGGCATCCGTGGTACCCGTGATGGTCGGGGTAGTGTCGTTGGTATTGTCCGGCGCAGAGACGGTGATCACCGGCGGCACCAGATCGATCAGGCGATTCTCCTCGCCCGGCAGCGCATCAGCGGTCACGCCGGTATCGGTTTGATAGGTCGTATCAAAACCCGCCGCAGCTATGGTGGCATCGCCAGTACGGTCGATGGTGACGAAACCACCATTACCGCTAGCGCCAGCTACGCCGCCAACACCACCGCCGGCGGCAGGAGCCCCACCGGCAGCAGAGGCTTCAAACGCCTTGGTCGGGTCGGCGCCACCCAGAATGGCTTGCTGCAGGGCGGCAATGTCATTGGGGTTGCCGCTCGGTACGTTCTGGGCAAGCTGGGGCTCTTGAGACGTTTCATCCTCAGCCTGCTGCTCGTTGGTCGGGCTCAGGGTGAAAGTCTGGTTGCCACCTTTGAAGCTGGCGCCCTCAGGAGTGATCAACACGGCATTCTTGGGCAGGATATCGCCTTCGGCGAGCGGTTGCTGGCTGCCATCTGCGGCGACCAGGTAAACCTTGCCTTTCAACTGGGTAACGACAACGTCCTGATCCAATGCAATTTCGTGGTTGCTCATGTGCTCTCCTGAATCTCTATCGGCATGCAATATTCCACCGTCTAATGTGCCCGCGAACGGCACCAGAAACCAGTTAGAAAATTCGAATGGATAGACTGATTCAAGGCAGGAACGGTCGGTTAAACAGAAGGGTCAATAGCGGTGAGAATAAAAATAAAATCAAGATGATCAATATGTTGCAAATTCATGAAGGGAGCACGTCAAGTGCTCCCATTCGGGGTCATGTTCAGCTGCCGGCCCACAGCAGGATGGCGAGCAGCTGGGGCGAAATGATCCGCAGAAACATCACCAGCGGATAGACGGTCGCGTACGAGAGCGCGCTGGCACCACTGGTGGGATGCATGCCGTTGGCAAACGCCAGGGCGGGAGGATCCGTCATGGAGCCGGCCAGCAGACCGCACAGGGTGAGGTAGTTCATCTTGCCGTACAAACGAGCCAGCACCCCGACCACCAGCAGCGGGATCAGGGTGATCGCCACTCCGTACATCACCCAGGCCGGGCCGTCACCGTTGATCAGGGTATCGATGAAACCGGCGCCAGACTTGAAACCCACCACCGCCAGAAACAGCACTATGCCGATCTCCCGCAGCGCCAGGTTGGCACTGGGGGGCATGAACCAGTAGAGCTTGCCGATGCTGCCGATGCGCGACAGGATCAGCGCCACCACCAGAGGCCCGCCCGCCAGACCTAGCTTGAGCGCTGCCGGGAAGCCCGGCAGGTAGAAGGGGATGGAGCCGAGCAGCACGCCGAGACCGATGCCGATGAACACCGGCAGCATCTGCACCTGCTGCAGTTTTTGCTGCACGTTGCCCACCACATTGGTGACCGCCTCGATGGCGTCGAGCCGTCCCACCAGATTGAGGATGTCGCCGAACTGCAGGCTGGTCTGGCTGGTCGGCACCAGTTCGATGCCGGCCCGGTTGAGGCGCGAGATCACCACGTCGTACTTCTGCTTGATGTCGAGATCGCGGATCTTCTTGCCGAGCACCTGCTCGTTGGTCACCACCACCCGCTCCACCCGCAAGTCGGTGCCGCGGGTGGAGAGCGAGGTCTCCACCTCCTCCCCCAGCACCAGCAGTACCTTGCGCAGGGCGTGTCGCTCACCCACCAAATGCAGCAGGTCGCCCAGCTCGATGCGCGACTCCGGTCGCGGCACCATCAGCTCCTCGCCGCGCTTGAGGCGCGAGCAGATGACGTCGGCCTCGTCGAGACTCGGGATCTCGCTCAGCATCAGGCCGTGGATGTTGGGGTTGCGCACCGCGATGTTGATGGTCTGCAGACTCTCCTTGGTCTTGCCGGCCTGTTGTTCAAACTGGGCGGCTTCTTCGTCGATCTTGATGCGAAAGAACATGCGGATCAGCCACATGGTCAACAAGATGCCACAGATGCCGAACGGATAGGCGACCGCATAGCCCATCCCCATCAGGCCGGTGGAGCCGGGGGCGGCACCCAGCTCGGCCAGGATCTGCTGGCCGGCACCGAGGGAAGGGGTATTGGTCACAGCGCCGGAGAAGACCCCCAGGATCACCGGCAGCGGCACATCGAACAACTGGTGCAGGGCTGCCGCCACGGCACAGCCGAGCAGTACCAGCAGAGCGGCGAAGCCGTTGAGCTTGAGGCCGGAGCTGCGCAGGGAGGAGAAGAAGCCGGGACCGACCTGAATGCCGATGGTGTAGACAAACAGGATCAGGCCGAACTCCTGAATGAAGTGCAGGGTCTGCTCATCCAGCGCCAGCCCCGAGAGGCCGGCGAAGTGGCCCACTATGATGCCGCCGAACAGCACCCCTCCGATCCCGAGACCAACGCCATAGACTCGCCAGTTCCCCAGCCAGAGCCCCAGCACTGCCACCAGCGACAACATGCTGATGGAAAGCGCGATATCACTCATTTCGTGCATCCTTTGCGAATTGAACAGTCCCTAGCTTGTCAGCAAACGCCGCGGTCAACTGTGTGATACCGCACGAATTTATCCTTTCGCGCGGCAAAAAATACCAATTAAGGGCTAGTTATGCGACGTAACCATAAATGGCCATAAAGTGACAAACACTGCCCCCCAGCACGAACAGATGCCAGATGGCGTGGTTGTAGGGGATACGCTTGGCCACATAGAAGATCACCCCCAGGCTGTAGATGAGACCACCCAGCCCGAGCAGCAGCAAGCCTTCCCCCTCCAGATGGATATAAAGCTGATAGACCACCAGCAACGACAGCCAGCCCAGCATAAGGTAGGTAAACAGCGACAGCTTCTTGAAGCGGTTGATGAACAGCAGCTTGAACACCACCCCTGCCAGCGCCAGCCCCCAGATCACCACCATCAGCCCCTGTGCCAGCGGCGTGTCGAGCGCCACCAGCAGAAAAGGGGTATAGGTACCGGCGATCAGCAGATAGATGGCACAGTGATCAAACACCTTGCACCAGCGTCTGGCCGGCCCCTCCGCCATGCTGTGATAGAGGGTCGAGGCCAGATAGAGCAGCACCAGGCTGCCACCATACAGGCTGTAACTGATCAGTGCCTGAGTGCCCTGCGCCCAGCCCTTGTTCAACAACAACACCAACCCCAGGATCCCCAGCACCAGCCCCAGCCCATGGCTGAGGCGGTTGGCCAGCTCCTCACGGGGCGAATAATCCGTCACACTGCTCATTGCATACTCCTGCCCAAACTGCGCTCACTCTAGCTGCCGTCATTTCAGAGTACAAGTGTTAGCTTAAAGATGAGCCGTCCCCATTTGCGATGTTTCCTCACCGCGCGCATGGCTGTCAGCCGTTGACCTTTGGTGTATGCTCTGCGGCCGATGCCCACTTGCTGTTGCCGCCCCTTGTTCACCCCCGACTCCCCGGCAACCCGGTCTGGAGAACCTGATGAAGTTGACTGAACTGTTTGCACAACCGGATCCGGCCTTTGGCCAGGCCATGACGGATCTGCTGGAGACCTTCCACCACTCGGATGACAGTCAGGCTCCCTATCAGCGCGACCAGTTCACCCACCAACTTGACCAATCGGGCATGCCGGAAACGGGGCTCGCCATGGCGGACTACCTGACCAGGCTGGCAACCCTGGTGCCCGGTGCCTCCCACCTGACCTCGCCACGCTACATGGGCCATATGACGGCACCATTGCCGGCCTTCACCGCCGAGCTCTCCCGCCTGGTGGTGATGCTCAACCAGAACCCGATGAAGATGGAATCCTCCCGCCTGCTCAGCTTTCTGGAGCGGGAGGTGCTGGCCAAGCTGCATCGCCTCGTCTATCGCGCCGACGAGCCCTTCTATCGCACCCATATGCATGCCAAGGATGCGGCGCTCGGCGTCATGACCAGCGGCGGCACCATCGCCAACGTCACCGCCCTCTGGCTGGCCCGCAACCACGCCTGCGGCGACAACCTGTTCGCCCTCTATGAGCAGGGGTATCGCGGCGCCGTCATCCTGGGCTCGCGGCTGATGCACTACTCCTTCGACAAGGGGATGGATCTGCTGGGGCTGGGGGCGCGCAGCGTCTGGCGCCTCCCCATCGACGATCAGAACCGGCTCGACATGGCGGCGCTGGAGCAGGCGCTGGCCCAGAGCAAGGAGCAGAAGCTCAAGGTGCTGGCCCTGGTCGGTGTGGCCGGCAGCACCGATTTCGGCTCCATCGACCCGCTGCCTGAGCTGGCGGCCATCGCCGCTCGCGAGCAGATCCACTTCCACGTGGACGCCGCCTGGGGCGGCCCGACCCTCTTCTCGCCCCGTTATCAGGCACTGCTGGCGGGGATCGAGCACGCCGACACCGTCACCCTGGATGGTCACAAGCAACTGCTGGTGCCGCTCGGTACCGGCATGCTGCTCTGCCGCCAGCCGGACCTGATGATGGCTGTCAAGCGGGAGGCCCCCTACGCCATCCGCGCCAGCTCCTTTGATCAGGGGCGCTTCACCCTGGAGGGAACCCGCCCGGCCAACGCCCTCTATCTGGATGCCGCCTTCCAGCTGTTCGGCCAGCAGGGCTATGCCGAGCTCATCGAGGCCAACTACGACCGGGCCCGTCTGATGGCCAGCCTCATCGACCAGGATCCCGCCTTTGAACTGATGTCGGCCCCGGTGATGAACCTGCTCTCCTATCGCTGCATCCCCCCTCATCTGCAGGGCAAGGTGCTGGACGAGGCCGCCAACGAGCAGGTCAATGCCTTCAACGTTGCCCTGCAAAAGGCCCAACGCGCCGAGGGGCACAGTTTTGTCTCACGCACCCAGCGGGCTGTCGGTCGCTACGGTGCCCAACCGCTCACCCTGCTGCGGGCCGTGCTGCTCAATCCCCTCATCGAGGAGCGACATATTCGCGAGCTGCTGGCAGATCAGAAACGGCTGGGCGATGAGATCGCAGGGCAGCTATTTGGCTGAGGAACTGGCTGGCGAATGAGCGGTCTTATTCATTTGCCGTTGCCCATCGGGCAGGTACACTGGATGAAATTTTGCGTTCCACTCTTGAGGGCGACGAGCCAGACATGAAGCAATTTATTGAATTTATTCCCCTTATCGTTTTCTTTGCGGTCTACAAGTTCTACGACATCTACATGGCCACCGGCGCCCTGGTGGTGGTGACCGGTCTGCAGCTCGCCTACAGCTGGGTTCGCTATCGCAAAGTCGAGAAGATGCAGCTGTTCACCTTCCTGCTGGTCGGCTTCTTTGGCGGCCTGACCGTCATTTTCCACGACGACACCTTCATCAAATGGAAAGTGACCGTCATCAACGTACTGTTCGCACTGGGCCTGCTCATCAGCCGCTACGGCTTTGGCAAGAACCTCATCAAGCAGATGCTGGGCAAGGAACTGCAGGCGCCGGATCCCGTCTGGGATCGGGTCAATCTCGGCTGGGTCGGCTTCTTCACCGTCTGCGGCCTGCTCAACCTCTATGTGGCCTTCAACCTGCCGCAGGAGGTGTGGGTCAACTTCAAGGTATTCGGCCTGCTCGGCATGACCCTGGTGTTCACCCTGCTGAGTGGTGTCTATCTCTACCGCCACCTGCCTGCCGAGCAGCTGACCAAGCAAGAAGACGAACTGAAAAAATAACCGCCATCAGAAAAGGATCCTCTCATGTGGTATCTCATCTACTCCGAAGATGTTCAGGGCAGCCTGCCGCTGCGCAAGCAGGCGCGTCCAGCCCATCTGGCCAGGCTGCAAGCCCTGCAGGATGAGGGGCGGCTGCTCACCGCCGGCCCCAATCCGGCCATCGATGCCGAGGATCCGGCCGATGCCGGCTTTACCGGCAGCACCGTCATCGCCGAGTTCGCTTCGCAGGCGGATGCCAAGGCCTGGGCCGATGCCGACCCCTATGTGGCGGCCGGTGTCTATGCCAAGGTGACCATCAAGCCGTTCAAGAAGGTCTTCTGAGCCAAGGCCAATAGAGCAATAAAAAGGCCGGACCGGGAGTTCACTCCCGTCCGGCCTTTTTGCATTCCACCATCCCGTTATGCCTTGGCCACGAACCAGGGGTTGAGGATGTCCGGCTTGTTGTAGTGCAGCGGCGAGCCGTCCAGCTGGGTGACTCTGCCGCCAGCCCCTTCCAGCACCGCCTGCGCAGCCCCCGTATCCCACTCGCAGGTCGGGGCGAGGCGCGGATAGAGTTCGGCGCCCCCCTCGGCGATGACGCAGAACTTGAGCGAACTGCCCATGGAAACCAGCTCTATCTCGCCCCGCTCCATGTCACCAAAGCGCGCAAGATAATCGAGGGTCTCCTGTGACAGATGATTGCGGCTGCCCACCACTCGCCAGGGGTTCCCCTGCCGATGGGATTGCACCGCGATGGCCTCGCACTTGCCATCGGCAATGCGCCAGGCCCCCACCTCCTTGCCGCCATACCAGAGCCTGTCCAGTACGGGGGCATAGACCAGACCCCACTGTGGCTGGCCATGCTCAATCAGCGCGATATTGACGGTGAACTCGCCGTTGCGAGAGACGAACTCCTTGGTGCCATCGAGCGGATCCACCAGCCAATAGCGAGACCAGCCCAGTCGCGCCGCCATCACCTCGGGGGAGGACTCTTCCGACAGCACGGGAATGTCGGGGGTGAGCCGGGCCAGCGCCGCGACAATCAGCTCGTGCGCCCCCTTGTCGGCGGCAGTCAGCGGGCTCTCGTCACCCTTGTACTCCACCGCAAAGGGCTGACTGTAGATGGCCATGATGACCTCGCCGGCGGCACGGGCGATGGGCTCCAGCTCGGAGATTGCGGGAAAAAACATCGAAAAAGACATCCTGGTCAAATGGTTGGAGCAGTGTACCCATTTTGGATAGAGGAGGCTTATAGCCGTTTGCTCTGACTTATACAGTGTCAGATATGACAGACAAAAAGTGGCGCGACTGGACTAATCCTCAATAGCGAATCCCACAACACAAGGACGTGACGCAATGAACTACAAGACCCTGACCGCCACTCTACTGCTGAGCTGCCTGCCGCTGCTCAGCCAGCCCCTGCTGGCCGCCGACAAGCCCGCCGCCAAACCGGCCACCACAGTTGCCGCCGCCAAGGAGAGTGGCAAGGTGAACCTGAATACCGCCAGTATCAACGAGTTGACTGCACTCAAGGGCATCGGCGAGAAGAAGGCGCAGGCCATCGTCGATTATCGCGAGAAACAGGGCAAGTTCACGACTGTTGACCAGCTTGCCGATGTCAGCGGTATCGGGCCGGCCACGCTGGAAGCAAATCGGGACATGATCATCGTCAAGTAACCGGTTACCGCCACTTCCGTCCTGAGGGCAGCCTGTGGCTGCCCTATTTTTCTTCGGGTATCATGGGCCCACTTTGTATCTCTGGACTCTCTCCATGAAAAAGACACCGCTCGTTGTACGCAAAGCCGTTCTTCCCGTCGCCGGTCTGGGCACTCGCATGCTGCCAGCCACCAAGGCCATCCCCAAGGAGATGCTGCCCGTCGTCGACAAGCCGCTGATCCAGTATGTGGTGCGTGAAGCCATCGCCGCCGGCATCAAGGAGATAGTGCTGGTCACCCACTCGAGCAAGAACTCCATCGAAAACCACTTCGACAAGAGCTTCGAGCTGGAAGCGACCCTGGAAAAACGGGTCAAGCGTCAGTTGCTGGAAGAGGTGCAACACATCTGCCCGAAAGACGTCACCATCATGCACGTGCGTCAGGGTGAAGCCAAAGGGCTGGGCCACGCGGTACTCTGCGCCCGCCCGCTGATCGGCGACAACCCGTTTGCGGTGCTGCTGCCGGACGTGCTGATCGACGAAGTCGCCAGCGACCTCAAGCAGGACAACCTGGCCGAGATGGTGCACATGTTCGAAGAGAACCACATCAGCCAGATCATGGTGGAAGCCGTCCCCGAGAGCGAAGTGGACAAATACGGCATCGCCGACATCAAGGGTGAGGCGCTGAGCGAGGGCATGTCCCTGCCGATGCAGGCCATCGTCGAGAAGCCGCCCCGCGATGAGGCCCCCTCCAATCTGGCGGTGGTCGGCCGTTACGTGCTCTCCTCCAACATCTGGCCTCTGCTGGAACGCACCCCCGCCGGTGCTGGTGACGAGATCCAGCTGACCGACGCCATCGCCATGCTGATGGAGCAGGAGCAGGTCAACGCCTACTTCATGAAAGGGCGCAGCCACGACTGTGGCAGCAAGCTGGGTTACATGAAAGCCAACGTGGAATATGCCGCGCGCCATCCGGAACTGAACGGCGAGTTCATCGACTGGCTGAAGCAGTTTGCCAAGCAGTTGTAATCTCTGAAT
>NZ_NEVB01000062.1:0-9383 GCF_002259925.1 Aeromonas sp. A35_P
ACCCCGTTTGCCACCACGGTGCTCGCCACCCCAGTAGACATCATCGAGCTGAATGATGCCGCTGATGGGCTGCTTGTCATCGGACTCTTTCATGGCTTGCAGCAGCTTGTGCTTGAGCATCCAGGCGGTGTCATATTTGACGCCCAACTGGCGCTTTAGCTCCATCGCTGACAAACCTGTTTTGGTTTGTGACAACAGGTGCATCGCCAGAAACCACTTGGTCAGCGGGAGCTTGGTGTTTGCGAAAATAGTGTTCCCAGTCAATGACATCTGGTGATGGCAGTGATTGCATTGCAGCACGCGTGGCCGACTTTTCAGGTGACAACAGGTCTTGTTGGCACATTCAGGGCAGACAAAGCCGTGAGGAAAACGCCAAGTGAACAACGCGTTTTCGCACTGAGCTTCAGTGCCATAGTCCTTGAGAAGCTCAAACAGGCTGTAGCCTTTCTGGAATTGGACTTTGCTTTTGGCCATGATCTCGCTCCTCGATAACTGTGCATAAGATCAGTATAGTTCGGGGTGACTGCTAATCATGGGTAATCAGGTTCATATATCCAGGTGGCTAACTAACCCATATTACCAGAGAATTCCTACAGAACATTTCGCGCTCCCTCCGCTATTATCCACGGCCATATCCATCAACAGGTGAGTGCCGTGTTTGCATTTCAAGAAGAGTCCCCAATGAGTGACATGGCAAGCATCCCGGTGGCCGAGCTTGCTGTACCCTTCTATCAGCCGATCATCGGTCGGGATCATCAGGTCAAGGGTTATGAGGTGCTGGCCAGACGCTGGGAGGCGGCCCAGCAGAGCTATCAGGGCATCGACTTTGCCTCCCTCGGTGAGGAGCAATCCCTCCATCTTGATATCGTCATGCTGCGGGCCATCATGCGGGATCTGCCGACCCTGGCAAAAGGCGGACCCTATTTTCTTTCCATCAATCTCAACCCGACCCTGAACGGCCCCACCTATCAGAACCTGCTGCTGCTGGTGCTGATGCAGGCGCGCAAGCTGGGGATCGAGATCTGGTTCGAGGTGCTGGAACAGGCCCCGCTGCTGCGGCAGCACAGGGCGCTGATCGAGGTACTGCGCAGCCACGGTGCCCACATCGCCTGCGACGACTTCGGCACCCAGACCTGCAACTTCCAGCGGGTGATGGCGCTACCCTACGAGATCATCAAGCTGGATCGCTCCCTGCTGCTGCAAGCCAGCAAGACACCCCATGCCCTGAGCATGCTGACCGGTCTGGTGGAGTACCTGCAGCGGCTCGGCATCAAGGTGGTCTGCGAAGGAGTCGAAACCCTGCAGCACATCGAGACAGCCAACCGGCTCGGCTGTGACTATCAGCAGGGCTATGCCTACGCCATGCCTTCTCCCCTCTCCCGCTGGGTCTGAGCGGCCCATTTTACCCGTCGACTCGCGCCGGGGAGGATTCCCTGCCAAATTGCATGATGCGGTGAGGGCGAGTACAATCTCGCACCCCATTTATCCGGCCGATGCCGGATATGCCGTGACCGGGTAGCGGTGTGAGTATCCACTCCCGGCGCAGCTCAACCCATACGACGCCATCAGGTGGCGCCGTCCTGATTTGCAATCAGACATAAGAGTCCGACATGTTTAAACCAGAATTGCTCTCCCCCGCAGGTTCCCTCAAGAACATGCGTTACGCCTACGCCTATGGCGCCGATGCCGTCTATGCCGGCCAGCCCCGCTACAGCCTGCGGGTGCGCAACAATGAATTCGATCACGAGAATCTGCAGCTCGGCATCAACGAAGCCCATGCCCTCGGCAAGCAGTTCTACGTGGTGGCCAACATCCAGCCCCACAACTCCAAGCTCAAGACCTTCATCCGCGACATGCGCCCCGTGGTGGAGATGAACCCGGATGCGCTGATCATGTCCGACCCCGGTCTCATCATGATGATGCGTGAAGCCTTCCCGGACATGCCCATTCACCTCTCGGTGCAGGCCAACGCGGTCAACTGGGCCACGGTGAAGTTCTGGCATCAGATGGGCCTGACCCGTGCCATCCTCTCTCGCGAGTTGTCGCTGGACGAGATCGAAGAGATCCGCATGCAGGTCCCTGAGATGGAGCTGGAAGTGTTCGTCCACGGGGCGCTGTGCATGGCCTATTCCGGCCGCTGCCTGCTCTCGGGCTACATCAACAAGCGCGACCCCAACCAGGGCACCTGCACCAACTCCTGCCGCTGGGAGTACAAGGTGCACGAGGGTAAAGAGGACGAGGTGGGCCAGATCGTCCACCGTCAGGAGCCCATCGCCGTGCAAAAGGTCGACCCGACCCTGGGCGCCGGCAAGCCGACCGATGCGCTGGTGCTGCTGGAAGAGTCCAACCGTCCGGGCGAGTACATGAGCGCGTTCGAGGACGAGCACGGCACCTACATCATGAACTCCAAGGATCTGCGCGCCGTCGAGCACGTCGAGCGGCTGACCAGGATGGGCGTCCATTCGCTGAAGATCGAAGGCCGTACCAAGTCCTTCTACTACTGCGCGCGCACCGCCCAGGTCTATCGCAAGGCGATCGACGATGCGGTTGCCGGCCGCCCGTTTGACCGCAGCCTGATGGGCACCCTCGAAAACCTGGCCCACCGCGGTTATACCGAGGGCTTCCTGCGCCGTCACAACCACAGCGAATACCAGAACTACGACTACGGCTACTCGGTCTCCGACACCCAGCAGTTCGTCGGCGAGATCACCGGTCGCAACGGCGACATGGTGGAAGTCGAGGTGAAGAACAAGTTCCTGGTGGGCAACAGCCTGGAGCTGATGACCCCGCAGGGCAACCTCAGCTTCAATCTGGAGCAGATGCAGAACCGCAAGGGCGAGCTCATCGACACAGCGCCGGGCAACGGCCACGTGGTCTACGTGCCGGTACCGAAGGAAGTGGACGTTAACTACGGCATCCTGCTGCGCAACCTCGGCGAGCGCGAGGACACCCGTCAGCCCCACTCGGCCGCCTGAGATGTCCCTGCTCATCACCGACAAGTGCATCAACTGTGACATGTGCGATCCCGAATGTCCGAACCAGGCCATCAGCCTGGGCGAGGAGATCTACGAGATCGACCCCAGTCGCTGCACCGAGTGCGTCGGTCACTACGAGAAGCCGACCTGCATCAGTGTCTGCCCCATCGACTGCATCATCTGGGATCCCGCCCATGTGGAGACCGAAGAGCAGCTGATGGAGAAGTTCGTGCGGATGCACCGGCAGTAACATCGGTAATCCGGTAAACCGGTAATCCACAGGTCGCTGACGACACCATAAAAAAAGCCCCGCATGCGGGGCTTTTTCACGTTTGGCGCTCACGGCAGCTAGACGTATTCCATAAAGACCCGGGAGGTGAGCTTGGTGATGAGCTCGTAGGGGATGGTCCCGATCTGGTCGGCCACCCGCTCCACCGGCAGCCCTTCACCCCAGAGCACCGCCTCGTCGCCGGCCTTGTCGGTGGCGCCTGGGCCCAAGTCCACCGTGGTCATGTCCATGGAGACTCGGCCCACCAGCGGCACGATGCGGCCATTGACCAGCACCGGCGTACCGTTGGGGGCCATGCGCGGATAACCGTCACCATAGCCGATGGCAATCACCCCGAGTCGGGTATCGCGATCCGACACCCAGTTGGCGCCATAACCCACCGGCTCGCCCGCCTTGTGATCCCGCACCGCAATCAGTTGTGTCTTAAGGGTCATCACCGGCTGCAGGTCGTAATCCGCCGCCACCGTATTGGGGAACGGCGAGACGCCGTAGAGGATGACACCCGGGCGCACCCAGTCGCAGTGGGAATCCGGCCAGGCCAGGATGCCCGCCGAGTTGGCCATGGCCCGCTCGCCCAACAGCGGCGCGGTCAGCTGGCTGAACAGGTCGATCTGCTCGCGGGTGGTGGACTGCTCCAGCTCATCGGAGCGGCTGAAGTGGGTCATGATGTTGAACGGCTGCACCACGTTCTTGCACCTGCCGAGCCGCTCGATAAAGGCGGGCATCTCGTCGGCCCGCACGCCGAGCCGGTGCATGCCGGTGTCGAGCTTGAGCCAGGCCACCACGGGGGCAGGCAGCTCGGCCTGCTCCAGCGCTTCGAGCTGCTCCCAGGTGTGCACCGCGGTCTGCAGGTTGTTGGCCGCCAGCACCGGCAGGTCGGCGGCGCTGAAGAAGCCCTCCAGCAGCACGATGGGCTTGACCACGGCGCAGGAGCGCAGCATCAGCGCCTCTTCGATGCGGGCCACCGCGTAGGCGTCCGCATCCACCAGGGTGCGGGCGACCGGCAGCAGACCGTGGCCATAGGCGTTGGCCTTGACCACCGCAATGATCTTGCATTGGGGAGCGTGGCGTTTGACCACGGCGAGGTTGTGGCGCAGGGCCGCTGTATTGATTTGGGCGATAGCCGCTTTCATCTGTTTTCCCTTACGAGGGCATGATAACGCGCCAACGCGTCAGGCACCGGGTGGTGTCAGCCCTCAAATGTCATCGTCTAAGGCCGGACCGGCAGAATTGTCGAACCGGGAAAACTGTTTATGGAACTCTCTTTACCATCATCAGGGTGACGCACGCAGAGCGGGTCACCTGATAATCAGTAGTCATCATCAAACGCCGGACCCGCGTAGTTGTCAAAGCGCGAGAACTGGCCCTGGAAGGTGAGCCGCACCCGGCCGATGGGGCCGTTACGCTGTTTTCCGATGATGATCTCGGCGATCCCCTTGTCGGGGCTGTCGTCGTGATAGACCTCGTCGCGGTAGATGAACATGATCAAGTCCGCATCCTGCTCGATGGAGCCCGATTCCCGCAGATCCGAGTTGACCGGGCGCTTGTCGGCGCGCTGTTCCAGGCTTCGGTTGAGCTGGGAGAGCGCCACCACCGGGCACTGCAGCTCTTTCGCCAACGCCTTGAGGGAGCGGGAGATTTCACCGATCTCCAAAGTACGGTTGTCGGAGAGACTGGGCACCCGCATCAGCTGCAGGTAGTCCACCATGATCATGCTGATGCCACCGTTGTCCCGCGCCACCCGACGGGCGCGCGAGCGCACTTCGGTCGGGGTCAGGCCCGACGAGTCGTCGATGTACATCTTGCCCTTCTCGAGCAGGAGGCCCATGGTGGAGGAGAGACGAGCCCAATCCTCATCGTCGAGCTGACCGGTCCGCACCTTGGTCTGGTCGATGCGCCCCACCGAGGCAAGCATACGCATGATGATCTGTTCGGAGGGCATCTCGAGGGAGAAGATCAGCACCGGCTTGTCGGCGGTGAGTGCCGCATGCTCGCACAGGTTCATGGCAAAGGTGGTCTTGCCCATGGAGGGACGAGCCGCGACGATGACCAGGTCCGAACGCTGCAAACCGGCGGTCATCTTGTCCAGGTCGTTGTAGCCGGACGAGACGCCGGTCACCCCGTTGTGGGGAGTCTTGAACAGCTCCTCAATCTTGTCGACGGTCTGCTCCAGGATGAGCTTCAAGGGCTGGGGGCCCTCGTTGGCGCTGGTACGCTGTTCGGCGATCTGGAACACCTTGCTCTCGGCAAGATCCAGCAGATCGTTGGAGGTACGGCCCTGGGGCTCGTAGCCCGCTTCGACTATCTCGTTGGCGACCGAGATCATCTCCCGCACCACCGCCCGCTCACGCACGATCTCGGCGTAGGCGCTGATGTTGGCGGCACTCGGGGTGTTCTTGGCGATCTCCACCAGATAGGCGAAGCCACCAGCCTCCTCCAACTGCTCGGAGCGCTCGAGCTCCTCCTGCAAGGTGATAAGGTCGATGGGGTTGCCCGCATTGGAGAGGCGGGTCATGGCCTGGAAGATCAGGCGGTGCGGGCGGCTGTAGAAATCCTTGTCGATCACCCGTTCGGCGACCCGATCCCAGGCCTCGTTGTCCAGCATCAGGCCGCCCAGTACGGACTGTTCGGCCTCAAAAGAGTGGGGAGGTACTTTCAGCTGTTGTGTCTTGGCGTCTTTTTTCGCCGTCACTTGCTCTGCCATACACATAAAAACCGCAGCGGGAAGGGGACGGGAATTTTACAAAAGAAACCCCGCCATCGCGAGCGCAAATACGCGCTATTCACTTCTCTGTGGCACAACCGCCCTCCTGTTGGTTGCTGCCATCGCCTCCTGATGTCCGTTGCCGCACAAAACGGGGCTCAAACCACGATGAAGGGCCAGACCAGGGTCAGTTCGCCCTTGCTCTGTCTGGTTTTGCTACGCAGTTTGCGCTCCTTGCGGCTCAATCGTCTGTTTTTCATGGGACACACTCCTGCCATTGATACCCACACGACGTGGTTCTTCGTTCATGAATAATTCATGCCAATCATGGTACATATCGCCCCAAGCTGCGACACATTTAGGGACATGCAGCCTGCCATGCGCCTCGCTGAGCTTGCCAAAGCAGAGCATGCCCCACCCACAGACGAGAGTGAAAAGAGTCAAAATGAAAAAGATGCTGACCCTGTTTGCCGTGATCCTGGCCATTGGCCTGGGGGCACCTCACGCCGAAGCCAAGAAGTTTGGCGGCGGCAAATCCTTCGGCAAGAGCTACAAGACGGCGCCGGCCCAGCCCGCCGCCAAGCCGGTCGACACCAAGAATCCCACAGTGGGCGCTCAGGCCCCCAAGAAAAGTGGCATGATGGGCGGTCTGCTGGGTGGTCTGCTGGCCGGCGGCCTGTTCGCCTACCTGCTGGGCAGCGGTGCCTTCGAAGGCCTGCAAGGGATGGACTTCCTGCTGATCGCCCTGCTGGCACTGGGCGGCGTGTTCCTTTTCCGTACCCTGCGCAAGGGCAAGATGGCGGCATCGCAGCAGCAACAGACGGCCTACGCCGGCTACCAGCCGCCCCAGAGTGCGGCTCCCCAGCAGTTCGAACAGAACCACAGCGCCCCGCAGGCCACCGGCTTTGCCGACAGCGACGTGCCGTTCCGCCTGCCGCCAGGTTTTGACATGAACGGTTTCCTGGCCGGTGCCCGCGATCACTACCGCACCCTGCAGGAAGCCTGGAACAAGAACGATCTGGAGAAGATCCGCGAATACGTCAGCCCCGAGCTGTTCGAACAGCTCAAGGCCGACCGCGCCGAGCTGACCGGTGAGCAGCACACCGAGGTGATGTATGTGGATACCCAGCTGGTGCGCGCCGACTACGGCAGTGACTGGGCCCAGGTGAGCGTGCGCTTCAGCGGCCGCTACATGGATCGCCAGGAGCAGGTCGAGGAGGACATCAAGGAGGTGTGGCACCTCGAGCGCAACCTGGCCAAGGACAATGCTCCCTGGCACATCGTCGGCATCGAGCAGCTGTAAGCTCGACCAGCCAGTGATGACGGATAAAGGCGGCCTGCGGGCCGCCTTTGCTTTTTGGACGTTGCGAAAGCCCCTTGTAGTGGCTAGGAGATTGAGGTGTGATTGTGTAGTATGACCGACCTTTTTTTGTTCAATTGAACCTTCACGAGGCGTGGTACATGGTGTTCCCCTTTCTGCGTAGCAGCAACATGCCTCGTCTCCTGGCCAGCCTGCTCTGCTGCGCCACCCTGATCCTCATCTCCCTGGCCACCCTCTACTGGCAAACCTGGTCGATGACCCGGCAGCAGGCCCAGACCGCCGCCGAGCGTGCCATCACGCAGATCGACAGCGCGCTCTCCCATTCGACCCAAGCGGCCAGGGCTGCCCTGCCACTGGCCAGCCGCCCCTGTCGCGAGGTAGCCCGCGAGCTGCGGGTGCTGGTCGCCACCTCCCCCTATGTGCGCTCGATCAACCTCGCCCGTAACGGCCGCCTCTACTGCTCTTCCATCTTCGACGAGATAGATCTCGAAGACCGGCTGCAGGATCACCGGCACGAGCAGTTCAGGCTGGAAGCCGTTACCCGGCTCGGACGCAAGCCGTCGCTGCTGTTCTACCACCTGAGCGAGGGGAACCAAGCCGTGCTGGTCGCCATCAACCCTTATCACCTGAGCAAGCCGATGCAGTGGCGCCTCGCCGGGGCGCACAGCTGGGTACAGATAGGCGAGCAGTGGCTCGACCTGCACGGCAAGGTGCACGATGGCCAGCCACCCAGGCTGCGGGGCTTCAACTACCGGCTCGACTCGGCGGCATTCAACTACAGCCTCAATCAGGGATTTCCGCTGAGCGCCGTGCTGACCACCACCCTGCAAAAGCAGAGCACCATCATAGTGCTGATCCTGCTCCTGGGCGGGCTGGCCGGCCTCGCCACCTACCGTTGGTGGAGCCATATCTCTACCCCGACCCAGGAGCTCAGACGCGCCATCATCAAGCAGGAGTTCGTCCCCTATCTGCAACCCATCGTCGTCAGCCAGAGTGGCCAGCTGCACGGCTGCGAGGTGCTGATGCGCTGGCAGCACCACCGTCAGGGGCTGATCCGGCCGGATCTCTTCATTCCGCTGGCGGAGGAGAGTGGCCTCATCATCCTGATGACCCAGACCCTGATGCAACAGGTGCGGCTGCAGTTCGCCCCCCATGCGGCGGCGCTGCCGCCCCGCTTCCACTTCAGCTTCAACATCTGTGCCCGTCACTGCCAGCAGCTGAGCCTGGTGGATGACTGCCGCACCTTTCTCGCCGCCTTCGGCGCCAACGAGGTCACCCTGGTGCTGGAGCTGACCGAGCGCGAGCTCATCACCCCCAACCAGCTCACCGGGCAACTGTTTGACGAGTTGCGGCAGATGGGGGTCAGGATAGGGCTGGACGACTTTGGTACCGGCCACTCCAGCCTCACCTATCTGCAGCAGTTTCACGTGGACTATCTCAAGATCGATCAGAGCTTCGTCGCCATGATCGGCACCAATGCCCTCTCCCGCCACATTCTCGACAGCACCATCAACCTGGCCACCCGACTGGGGTTGAAAACCATCGCCGAGGGGGTCGAAACCCGGGAGCAGGCGGACTTTCTCACCGAGCGTCACGTCGACTATCTGCAGGGTTATCTCTATGGCCGCCCGCTTACCCCGCAACAATTTCTGCAGCGGCTGAACATAGTTTCGACACCCTGAATCCCGCCCGGGCACGGCAGGGTTGCATCACCCGTCGTGCTGATGGAAAATCCCCGCCGCCTCCTTGTCCTGCTGCACAAAATCACGCAAACGTTTACCTGATTACCCATGACCCTCAGCCAGCTTCAAGAGCCGATATGGCATCGGAGGGCTTGCCACGACTGCATGCCCCAATTCAACCAACATGCTTTTGAGGTCAAAACGATGATTAAACCGGAAGCAGTATTCAGCAAGATGTCTCGGTAAATGCTTCGCTCCGAGCGTATGGCAACTGCCCCGCAGCGAGTTCTTCACATTCCCTATCATCGTGTTTACCCAGTTGAATGCCGGATGATCCAGCAAGTCAAGGTTGCCCCCGGTGACAACACCCAGGTGCTCACAATTGGCCTCCTTCACCGCCCTGAAACAGGCC